>JBEAWS010000044.1:0-3800 GCA_041160185.1 Actinomycetota bacterium | reverse complement strand
CAATCATGTTTACGAACAGAGTCACCACGAAGAGAACCACGCCGGCGGCCATTAGGCCTGATACCTCTGCTTGGCCCGCCTCGCCAAACTTCGAGAGAATCATCGAGGCAACAGAGCCGCCTTTGTCTTCAAGAATGTTGAACCAGTTAACCTCAAACACCAGGTTCAGAACGAAGAAAATCGCAACGGTCTCACCCAACGCTCGACCGAGCCCGAGAAGCACTCCACCAACAATTCCTCCTCCGGAAGTAGGCAAAATAACTCGGCGGAATGTTGACCAACGGCCAGCGCCGAGAGCAAGCGATGCACTGATGAGGTCACGATCGAGCTGGCTGAAGATTTCACGGGTAACAGAAGCGATAATTGGCACAATCATCACCGCAATGACCCAGCCGGCAATGAACGGTGAACGTAAGAAGTTACCCGAGCTGTTCTGAAAAACTGGGATAAAACCTAGGGCATCGTGAATCATCTCTGCCCAGCCCGCGGCAACCGGAGAGAAAACTAGCAATCCCCAGAGACCGAGAACCACCGATGGTAGAGCAGCCAAAAGGTCAACCATGACAGTTGCGATTTTGCCGAAACCATCGTTTGCCATGAACACGATGAAGTAGGCAATTGAAATTGCCATTGGCACCGCCAGCATCACGCCGATTGACGAAACCAAAATCGAACCCCAGAGCATCGGGCCGATTTGCATGACCATGTTTTCAGGACTGCTATCCCAGGTTGAGCCGAAAATGTAGTCGATTCCCTGCGCCTCGAAGGCTGGCCAAGAGCGCCAAAGCAAGAACGCAAAAATCAGTGAAACCAAGACAATAGATGAGTTGGCGGCCCAGGTTGCGCTCTTGTAAAAAACTCGATCTGCCCTCGAAAACGGCTTGGCCCTGAGGGAACGACGCTCCACAGCGGGGACGGGGGTTTGGGCCATGCCTAAATCTTGGTGAGCGCGAGTGAAGAAAACCTAGTCAGAAAGTTAACGCAAGGTTAATTCGTCTAGAAACCGAGCCAAATCTGCTGCATTCTGGCCAGCATTATGCCGACCGTGGCCGCAGCCACGGCTAAAACCATAGTTGACCAGCGATTTCGCTCGACTAGCGCCCAGAAGGCTGCTCCCAGAGGAATGAAGAGTGCGACGAACAGATAGCCGAAAAACTCCAGGGTGTCGGTCTTGGCTCTAGCTCCACCCGTCACCAAGACGATGGATATCGCAACTTGAACCAGCAGCAGCAACTCGACAACGCCAAGCAGAGAAAGCGAAACCAAACTTGGCTTGCGGCGGGCGACGCTCATGGCAAAAAGGCCGATAGCTGCCGAGAAAGCTGCCACGAACTGAAGCGTTACAAACCAATCAATCATCAGAATCCGATGTAAAGACCACGAGCGACTTCAACTGCTCGCCCACGCTTTCGAGCATTGCAACTACCGATGTGTCTGCGACTGCAGCTATCACAGCGCCGGTAACTCCGTTGGCAGCGATTCTCTTTCCGTGACGAAGATCGACAACCTCCTGATCGCTTAGCAGCCGAATTTCAAATTCATCCTTGACTGCATCGAACATCGGAGCAACACGAAGCGTGTCGCGGGTAAGCCCATCGAGGCTCTGAGCATCTTCAACGCTGTAGTTGTTTATCTTGGTTCGTCGCAGCGCGGTTAGGTGACCGCCTATGCCGAGCTTGCTGCCCAGGTCTCTCGCTAGCGCACGAATATAGGTGCCACTGGAGCATTCGATAATGGCATCGAAATCTAGGTAGGTCGCTGCCCCGACTTCAACGAGTTTTGCGGGTGCTGTAATTTCGAAGCGCGACACCACAACCGGTCTCGGCGCGAGTTTCACTTCGTCTCCCCCGCGAACCTTTGCGTAGGCGCGCTTGCCATCGACTTTGATTGCACTCACTGAAGATGGCACCTGATCAATCGACCCACGCAGCGAATCGATGGCCGCTTCAATTTGCTCGTCGGTGATTTGGCGAACTAGCTCTGACGCAGCCACCGCGACCAATTCGCCCTCGGCATCGTCGGTTACCGTGCTTGCGCCGAGTCGAAGGGTGGCTTCATAAGTCTTGGATGCGCCGACTAAAAAAGTGAGCAGCTTGGTGCCGGCGTTTACCCCAACCAGCAAGAGGCCGGTTGCCATGGGGTCGAGGGTGCCAGCGTGGCCAACCCTTCGGGTGCCTGCGATTCCGCGCAGTTTGGCCACGACATCATGGCTGGTAAAGCCCTTTGGCTTATCGATCAGCACCAAGCCCGAAGACATCTTTAGCGGTCTTCGCCCGGTGTCTTCGGCTCTTTATAAGGGTTAGCCTCGCCCGCAAACTCAGCCTTCTTGGCTAGCTCGTGAACTTCGGCATCGCGGTTCTTGGCCTCTGTCAGCAAGTCGTTGAGGTGGGCCGCAATCACCGGAATCTCGTCTGAAATGAATTCGATGGTCGGAGTCAGTCGAATTGAAAGACCGCGCCCGACCTCTCTACGAATCAAACCCTTGTTCTGATCGATGATCTCGGTCGACTGCTGCTTCTCGGCTTCTGTTCCGAACACGGTAAAGAAAATCTTTGCGTGCTGAAGATCAGGCGTGACTTTCACATCGGTGATGGTGACGAAACCCAAATCGGGATCCTTTACGGCCCGCTCTAGAGCTTCTGCCACCAACACCTTGATGCGTTCTGCAAGTTTTCTTGCCCGTGCGTGATCAACCATGGTTATACCCTCGGCTTCTCGCGCATCTCGTAGGTTTCAATGATGTCTTCGAGTTGCAACTCGTTGAAGTCGCTCAAGCCAATACCGCACTCAAAGTCGATCTTCACCTCGCTGGCGTCATCCTTGAATCTCTTGAGCGAATCGATCTTCTGCTTGTCGGCGATAACCTTGCCGTCGCGAAGCACGCGCGCCAAAGAGTTGCGCTTGATTGAACCAGAGCGAACGATAGAACCAGCGATGGTTCCGACCTTCGAAGACTTGAACAGCTCGCGAACCTCTGCGGTTCCGGTCTGCACCTCTTCGTATTCTGGCTTGAGCATTCCCTTGAGGGCCTTCTCAATGTCGTCGAGCGCTGCGTAGATAACTGAGTACTGACGAATGTCGACACCCTCGCGGTCGGCTCGCTCGCGCGCCTTGTTGTCTGGCTTGACGTTGAAACCGATGATGATTGCGTTGTCGACGGTTGCCAGGTTGACATCTGACTCGGTAATTGCACCAACACCGCGGTGGATGATTCGCAACTGAACACTGTCGTCGATCTCGATCTTGAGCAGCGAGTCTTCGAGAGCTTCGACCGCACCGGATACGTCACCCTTGATGACCAAGTTGAGCGCCTCAACCTTGCCGTCTTCGAGTGCCTTGGTGAAGTCTTCGAGGCTGACGCGCTTGCGAGTCTTGGCAAGCAACGCGTTGCGATCGGCGGCTTCGCGCTTCTCGGCAATCTGACGCGCTTGGCGCTCGTCTTCGGCAACCACAAATGTGTCACCGGCGCGAGGCACCGACTGCAAACCGAGAACCTGCACTGGGCGGCTTGGCCCGGCTGAGGTCACGGCGTCGCCGTTTTCGTCAAACATCGCACGAACACGGCCGTGGGCAGCACCGGCAACAATCGAGTCTCCGACCTCAAGGGTTCCTGACTGGATGAGCACGGTCGCAACCGAACCGCGACCCTTGTCAAGGTTGGCTTCGATTGCAACTCCTCGTGCGTCGCGATCTGGGTTTGCGCGAAGATCGAGCGCTGCGTCTGCGGTTAGCAAAACAGCATCGAGCAGAGCAGGAATTCCATTGCCGGTGAGCGCCGAAACATCGACGAACAAAACGTC
>JBEAWS010000128.1:0-4450 GCA_041160185.1 Actinomycetota bacterium | reverse complement strand
GCAAAGCGTTCGATGGTCTCATCGAGATCGAAGAATTCGCCGGTCGACATTTCTGAACCGACAAGTCTGCTCATGCGAGCCTGGCTGCTTTCAAACTTCAGAGCTAACCCGCCAGAAATGTTGCCCTTGGCCAGTTCGAGTTCGTCTGAGGTGATGCCGCTCTGGGCAATTTTCTCGAACTCGTCGAGCATTAGTCGGGTAACCTGCTCGGCCTTGGCAGGCGAGCAACCGGCATACAGCCCGAAGGTTGATGCGTCGCTGTAGCCCTGGTTGAACGAGTAGACGCTGTAGGCCAGACCGCGCTTTTCACGGATCTCTTGGAACAGACGTGATGACATGCCGCCACCTAGAACCGTGTTCAAGATGCCCATCGCATAGCGTCGAGGGTCGTTTCCGATGATGCCGGGCATGCCAACCAGGATGTTCGCCTGCGCGATGGGGCGCTTGATGACCTGAAGCGGCAGTCCGCGGGTGATCTTGGCCTGCTGATTGCTGCGGCGAGCAACCGGCGCGGCAGCCTGGCCCAAATCCCAGCCGGCTGCCGAAAGTTCTTTTTCAACGAGTGCAACGAACTCTGAGTGCTTTACTCCCCCGGCTGCTGCGACAACCAAATCTTGTGGTCGGTAGTTCTCTTTGTAGTGCTGCCAGACGGCATCGCGAGTCACCGCACCGATTGTTTCTTTGTTGCCGCCGATTGGGCGACCAAGCTCGTGGTCGCCGAGCACGGCCTCAGAGAAAGCTTCGTGCGCGACATCCTGCGGGTCGTCGTCGTTCATGGCGAGTTCTTCAAGAATCACCGTGCGTTCGTTTTCAAATTCGGTTGCATCGATGAGCGACGAGGTGAGCATGTCTGCAATCACGTCGACGGCAAGCGGCAGAGCCTTGTCTTGAACGCGGGCGTAATAGCTGGTGTGCTCTTTGCCGGTTGAGGCGTTTGACGAACCGCCAACGCTGTCGAACGCGATGGCGATGTCTAGCGCGGTGCGACGGTTTGTTCCCTTGAACAGCAGGTGCTCTAGAAAGTGGGTGCTGCCGAAGTGCCCGTTGGTTTCGTCACGCGAGCCAACGGCTACCGAGAATGAAACGCTTGCGCTCTGAGCGCCTGGCACGTGTTCGGTTAAAACGCGAACACCGCTTCGGAGGATAGAACGGTGAACCGTGCTACCACCCGAAGCGGCGAACGAAAGCTCGCTCTGGTCTAGCGGAAAGTAAATTTCTGACACAACCAGAGCCTAGTTTTATTCTTCGTCGTCAGACGAAGCGGCAGCGCCGTCACCCTCAACAACCGGGCTTAGCGAAAGCTTTCCGCGGTCATCGATCTTGGTGATTTCAACCTGAAGCTTCTGGCCTACCTCGAGCACGTCTTCGACGTTCTCGACGCGCTTGCCAGCCATCTTCTTTAGCTCAGAGATGTGCAACAGGCCATCCTTGCCTGGAACCAGTGAGATAAACGCACCGAAGGTGGCTAGCTTCACGACGGTTCCCAAGAAACGCTCGCCAATTTCAGGAACGTGTGGGTTAGCAATGGCGTTGATGCGTGACTTAGCAGCCTCTGCCGAAGGTCCGTCGGTTGCACCGATGTAAACGGTTCCGTCGTCTTCGATTGAGATGTCTGCACCGGTCTCAGCCTGAATCTCGTTGATCATCTTGCCCTTCGGGCCAATGACCTCGCCGATCTTGTCGAGAGGAATCTTCACCGAGATAACGCGAGGCGCGGTTGGCGCCATCTCGTCTGGCTCGCTGATTTCTTCAGCCATGATCGCAAGAATGCTCAAACGAGCTTCTTTCGCCTGCAAAAGAGCGCTAGCAAGAACCGACGCAGGAATGCCGTCGAGCTTGGTGTCGAGCTGAATCGCGGTGATGAATTCGCTCGTACCGGCAACCTTGAAGTCCATGTCGCCGAGGGCATCTTCTGAACCAAGGATGTCAGTCAGCGCTGCGTACTCGGTCTTGCCGTCGATGACGTCTGAGATCAGACCCATTGCGATACCGGCTACAGGTGCGCGAAGTGGCACACCGGCGCTTAGCAACGCAAGAGTAGATGCACAAACTGAACCCATTGAGGTTGAACCGTTTGAACCTAGAGCTTCTGAAACCTGACGAATTGCATAAGGGAATTCGTCACGAGCTGGAAGAACTGGAACAAGCGCACGCTCTGCCAACGCACCGTGACCAATTTCACGACGCTTTGGAGTTCCTACACGACCAGTCTCACCGGTTGAGTAAGGAGGGAAGTTGTAGTTGTGCATGTAGCGCTTGCTGGTTACCGGTGAAAGAGCATCGATCTGCTGTTCCATCTTCAACATGTTCAATGTGGTGATACCCATGATCTGGGTCTCGCCACGCTCGAAGATTGCCGAACCGTGAACGCGAGGCACAACGTGAATCTCGGCGGTGATCGGACGAATGTCGCGAAGACCGCGGCCATCCATGCGAATGCCTTCTTTGAGCACGCGGTCGCGAACAATCTTCTTGGTAACCGACTTGTAGGCGGCAGAGAACTGACCCATTAGGGCTTCGTCGAACTGCGCGGCCAACTTGGTCTTGGTGGCTTCCTTGAGCTCGCTGTCAGCATCCTGTCGAGCAGTCTTGTCTGCGATTAGGTAAACCTTTGACAGTTCGCCTGCGGCAGCCGCATAGACCGCGTCATACATCTCGTCGCCGTATGGCAAGAAGACCGGGTATTCAGCGGTTGGCTTAGCGGCCTTGGCTGCTAGGCGTGACTGAGCAGCAACGAGCTCCTTGATGAATGGCTTCGATGCTTCGAGACCTTCAGAAACCACAGACTCAGAAGGTGCGGTTGCGCCCTCGTTCTTGATTAGGTTCCAGGCGTTTTCTGAAGCCTCTGCTTCAACCATCATGATGGCAACGTCTTCGACGCCGTTCTCAACGATTACGCGACCGGCAACAACCATGTCGAATACTGAGCGCTCTAGCTGCGAGTGCTTAGGGAATGCAACCCACTGTCCGTCGATAAGCGCAACACGCACTCCACCGATTGGGCCAGAGAATGGCAAACCAGCGAGCTGGGTTGACATCGATGCCGCGTTGATTGCGACTACGTCGTACATCTCGTCTGGCTCGATTGCGAGAACCGAAACGACGATCTGAATTTCATTGCGAAGACCATCAACGAATGATGGGCGCAATGGGCGGTCGATTAGGCGGCAGGTAAGAATTGCCTCGGTCGATGGGCGACCTTCGCGACGAAAGAAGCTTCCCGGAATTCGTCCGGCTGCATACATGCGCTCTTCAACGTCGATGGTTAGCGGGAAGAAGTCAAACTGGTCTTTCGGCTGCTTGCTTGCAGTGGTAGCCGAGAACAACATGGTCTCTTCGTCGATGTAAACGGTAGCTGAACCCTGTGCCTGCTGTGCTAGGCGACCGGTCTCAAAGCGAATGGTTCGCTTTCCATACTTGCCGTTGTCGATAACTGCGGTCTCATACTGAGTGCCGCTCATTGTTTCTATTTCGTGACCCACTCGGGTCCTCCTCTTTATCCTCGTGCGCGCCACAATTCACGGATGACTTGTTGCGTGCGGAAGCGCCATGGCAAGTTAACTTGCCCACACTTTGAGGGATGCCCCGAAATTTTTTCGGTAACTGATCTGCAGTAAAAATCCTTGAGTTTTGGTTCAAGCCAATTTGCTCTCAAGAGCTTCAACCGGAGATCAGAAAAACATGCCGTAGCGCTCTGGTTCTAGGCTACCAGCGAGGCCGACATTTACCTAGGCTCTCGAGATAACAAAATCGCCCAGAGCATGCCCTGGGCGATCTGCAAAGATTTACGCGATTAGCGGCGCAGTCCTAGTCTTTCGATTAGGTTACGGTAGCGCTCGATGTCTACCTTCTGAAGGTAGCCAAGGAGGCGACGGCGCTGACCAACCAAGATCAACAAGCCGCGACGACTGTGGTGGTCGTGCTTGTGCTCCTTTAGGTGCTCGGTTAGGTCTTTGATTCGCTTGCTGAGAACGGCAATCTGAACCTCAGGAGAACCAGTGTCGCCCGGGTGAGTTGCGTACTCAGTGATAATCGCGGTCTTTACGGCTGCATCTAATGCCATAGTCTTGCTCCTTCAGTTCTTGCTGCGCGGCGCCGAAAACGGGATGTCTTGGCTCTCTTAATCCGCGGCCGATACACGGCAACTTTGCAATCTTAGACGAAAAGCTGGCTAGTTGCCAGCCCCAATGCCAAGCAGCACTCGGATTTTCGCGATGTCGTTGTTGATCGAGATGACCAGGTCTTCGACCCCGTTGAATTTGGCCGCCGGTCTCACGAAACCCACATACTCCAGGTCGACCACCTTGTCGTAGAGGTCTAGGTCTTTGCGGTCAAGCACAAAGGCCTCGGCAAGCCTAGGTACGGCCTGAAAGGTCTCGTTGATTCCGATTGAGATCGCGGTGGGCATCTTCTGCCCGTCAACGTGCATCCAACCCGCATAGACGCCATC
>JBEAWS010000096.1:0-5026 GCA_041160185.1 Actinomycetota bacterium | reverse complement strand
TCAACGTTGGTGCGAAACAAATTGCACTCGTTGTCGATGCAGAGTCAAAACTTCTCGGCACGGTTACCGACGGCGATGTTCGCCGCGGATTGCTTCGCGGTCTCGCGCTGGACGCCTCGGTGGCCGAAGTGATGAACAAGACCCCGCACGTTGCTTCACCAGAAGAAGATGCGCAAGAAGTCATGACTCGCGAGTTCTCGAAGTCGATTCACCAGATTCCGGTTATCGATGCAAACGGAACGCTCATCGGCCTGCTCACAGATCAAGACCTGCTGGCGGCAGCCGAAATCTCGACCCCGGTCGTGCTCATGGCCGGCGGCAAAGGTGTTCGCCTGTTTCCGCTAACCAAAGACGTGCCAAAACCGATGCTCAAGATTGGCGACCAGCCGATCATCGAAATCATTCTGCGCAAACTGCACGCCCAGGGCTTCAGAAACATCTACATCTCGGTGAACTATCTGGCCGAGGTTATCCGTGAGCACGTTAGCGACGGAGCCTGGCTCGGCCTCAAGGTCACCTACCTCGAAGAGACCCAGCCGCTAGGCACCGCGGGCGCCCTGGGACAGCTGGCCGGCAAGATTGGCGAACCGTTCGTTGTTATGAACAGCGACCTGCTCACCAACTGCGACCTGCGCCAGGTGGTCAAGTTTCACAAAAAGCAGGCCGCCGCGGCCACCCTCGGCGTGCGCGAATACAGCTTTCAGGTGCCATACGGCGTGGTCAACATCGACGGCAACGAGGTCGAGTCGATCAGCGAGAAGCCGGTTCACCGCTCGATGGTCTCGGCCGGCATCTATGTTCTCGACCCTTCGGCTCTTGAGCTGATTCCCACGGATCAGTTCTGCGACATGCCGACCCTGCTCGACAGCGTCAAGTCGAACGGGCAGCGGGTCGTCGCGTTTCCGATTCACGAATCGTGGCTCGACATCGGTCGCCACGATGACCTAAACGAAGCCCGCAACAATCTCGACCACTGGCTCGACTACTAGGAGAAACATGTTTCTTCACGATCACGTTTATGCAATCGTTCCGGCGCGCGGCGGCTCGAAAGGCCTGCCTGGCAAAAACCTGATGAAGATCAACGGCAAGACCCTTATCGAACTTGCCATCGAAAGCGCGCGCGACTGCTTATATGTTGACGCGCCACTGGTTTCGAGCGACGACGACGCAATTCTTGACGAAGCGCTTCGACTCGGAGTCATCAACCACCGTCGTGACGAATTCGCTTCACAAGACGATTCGACCGCCGGCGATGTAATCCGTGATTTCTTGCACGCCACCGATGTCGAAATTGATCCGAGCGTTGATCCGTGGATTGTTTATCTGCAGCCAACTTCGCCGGCGCGCACAGCCGACATGGTTGAGGCGGCGTTCGATGTTTTGTCTGAGCACCAGCCGCACGCGAAGGCCTTGGTTTCGGTGACCCACCCACCAAAGTCTCCATACTGGACTCTCACCGTCGGCGTCGATGGTCGACTGCACCCGCTGTTTCCTGAGGTCTACGGATTGAATCGTCAGCAGAACGATGAAGCGTTTATGCCAAACGGTGCGATTTACATTTTCAAGCTCTCGGAGTTTTTGAAGACCGGAAAGTTTCCGGTTGACGGAGCCGTGCCGTTCTTCATGTCGCAAGAAGACAGCGTTGACATCGACACTCTCGAAGATTACGAACGAGCGAAAGCCGCGCTCGAGCGATAACGATGAATTTAGAACAGATTTGGTCTGCGCTTCGAAGAGTTGAGAAAGCTGAAGACCTCGCAGAATGGCGGGTTGGCGACATTTACCTCTGGCAGGTAATTCGCGAGCGCATGTTCACCCACATCGCCGAGCAGAGCGGCCTCTATTTGCCGGTGCCCGAGAAGCCGCCGATCAAGCCCGCCAAACAGGCGTCGCTGCAGGCCGCCCCGCTGGCCATCATGCCTTTCGTGCGCCGCGATGCCCAGGGCCGCGACCCGTTCACAGAGCCTTTTATCAAGGCTGCCGATGACGTGCTGGTCTTTGCCATTGGCAGTGAAGACGAGGGCAGCAGCAAGCCGCAATACGAGCAGCTCGACGCCATGCTGCTCGCGCAGTATCGTCTGCGGGCCAAGCTCAAGGTGGTCTTCTGGCAAGGCAAGAAGCACAAGCAGAAGTGGCAGCGGGTCATTGCTTCGCTCGAAGCCGATCTCGGCGTGAACCTCGACAAGTACCGCAAGTATCCGCGTTGGCTCTTGGTCGACTTCTTGGCCAGACAAATCGGTTGGACCAAACTCTTCAAACTCGCCGAAACCGAAGTTCTGCTAATCGCCAACGCCTGGCAGCTCTGGCTAGTCGCCGCGGCAAAGGCGGCCGGTGTTCGTGTCATCGAAATTCAACACGGATTAATCTCGGCCTACCACCCTCGACTTAGCTGGCCCGACTTCAAGGGTGACAGCCCTGCGTCAGGTGCATACCTCGCCGATGAGTTTTGGCAGTGGGGCGACTACTGGGGTTTCGCAAGCGACCTGCCGGCAAGCGTTGAACTTCACACAATCGGTGCGCCCGAAAACATCACCGCAGCAATCGCTCGCGACACCAAAAAGCAGCAACGACTTCTCGTGATTGGCCAGCCGCAGGTTTCGCAAAGCCTGATTGAGTTTGCGCGCTTTGTTGCCGCGAAGTATCCAAAATTGCCGGTGGTTCTAAAGCCCCACCCGCAAGAAAACCTGCAGCAGATCGAAACCGCGGTTGACGCCCTCGGTGAACGCCCGACAAACCTAATCATTTCGCCGGTCGACGCAAACACCATCGAGCTAATCGAAGAGTCAGAATATGTGGTCGGCGTTTATTCAACCGCTATGTTCGAGGCGGTTGCCCTCGGTTGCAAAGTTGGCGTTTTGAAACTCGCCGGCTACAACCACATCACGCCGTTGATTAATTCGGGAGCCATCCAAGAAATAAATCGAGTTGTCGACATTGAGAAGTTCTTCGTGACGGCAAAACCAAACCGCAACTCTGCGAGCTACTTTGCAAAGCCGGTGCCTGCTCGCATTTTGCTTGGCGACGCGATGGCCAGGGTCGACGAACGATGAGTGAAGACGGTCTAGCCAAGATCGGTGAGGCGTTCTTCGAGATTGAGCGTCGCGAGAACCTCTATGACTGGAAGGTCGGCGGCATCAGCCTCTGGGTTTTGATGCGCTCGCGACTATTTCGCACGATCACCCAGAACGCCAACCTGTACGACTGGGCAACCGCCAAGAAGTTCGAGATGCCGGCCGATGCGCCACTTTATGCGGGCGAGAACTCGGCGCAGCTGCTCTGGGCTGCGGTTAACGGGCGGGCCAAAGCGCCGGCCAGTGCGATCGAGCCCGACTTTCGCAACATCAAGGCGGCTAAGGCAATCGTTGTTCCGTTTGCCACTCGAAGCGCAAGCAACCCGCTCGAAGACAAGTTCAGCCAGCCGGTGGTCGACGCTCTCGGAGCCGATGCCTTGGTCTTGGGTGTTGGCCAATGGGACAAACTCTCGAATCGCGCGCGACTCGAAGACCTGAACGAACTCTTCATAAAGAAGTACGGCACCTACGCCAGCATCGTCGCGCGCCTGTTGCTGCGCAAAAGCGACTATGCCAAATATCAGCGAGTGGTTGAGTTTCTCGAGCGCGAGGTTGGCGCATCGATGGCGCCATACGACAAGTTTCCGCGCTGGATTCTGCGCACCTTCATCGCCGAGCGTCGCGGCTATCGCAAAGTCTTGGCGGCAACCTCGGCCAAGACCGTCTACATGGTGAACGCAGCGCGCATGCCTTTTCAGGCAGCAGCTCAAAGCCTCGGCATGAAGGTCATCGAGATTCAGAGCGGTGTCTTCTCGAAATACTCGCTGCAGTTCAGCTGGCCGGGCTCACCTGCGGTTGACTACCTGCCAAACGAGATCTTCACCTGGGGTGAATACTTCACCGCTGGCATCGAGCACGCGGCGAATCAAAACATTCGGGTCATCGGCTCAACCGACGAATTCGACTCGGTGCGCGACGCCAACATCGCGCGCAACTCGAAGCAGGTGGTCTTCTTGACACAGCCGCTGGTTGGTGCAGACATCTTGCGAGCCGCCATCGAATTCTCGCGGGCGAAGCCGAAGCTCAACGTGATTGTGAAGATGCATCCGAGAAATGATCTCGAAGAATTCATGGGCATAATCGAAAGCGAAGGTGGAGCGCCGGCGAACATGTCGCTCGTGCAAAGCCAACGCAGTTCGCTCGAGATCATCGCCGAGAGCGAGGTTGCCGTTGGTGCGTTCTCGACCGCGCTCATCGAGGCTGCTGGGCTGGGCACCAAGGTTGCGATTCTGCGGTTGCCTGGATGGCAGCATCTCGCGCCCCTGGTCGAAGGCGGTTATGCCAGCGCGTTCGATAACGCCCACGAATTGGCAACGAACTTTGAAAACCTGCGCGTTGCTGGCGACAAGTACTTCTTCTATGGGCGCAAGGCCGATTTGGCTTCAATTGTTCGCCTAGGCTAGAACGTGTGTCGCGCAAAGGTTTAATTCTTTTCATCGCATGCGGAATCGCATGGGGTTTGCCTTACGCATTCATCGCAATCGCACTCGAAGAGTTTGATGTAGCAACAATCGTTTTGGCTCGCTGCTTAATCGGCGTGGCTGTTTTGCTTCCGTTTGCCATCTATCGCAAAGCCATCATGCCGGCGCTAAAACACTGGCGTTGGGTTCTGGTCTTTGCCCTTCTCGAGATGGTCGGCCCGTGGTTTCTCATCACCAACGCCGAACGCACAATCTCGAGCGGCCTCACCGGTTTGCTTATCGCCATCGTGCCGTTCTGGGGCGTGTTCATCGCCTACTACTTTCTCGGCGACAAGTCGGTCAAGCACCCAAAGACAATCTTCGGCTTGGTTATCGGTTTTGTCGGTGTGCTGCTGCTGGTGGGTGTCGACGCCCTCACAGCAAACCTCGATTTGATAGGCGTTGGTTCGGTCATCCTCGCATCGGTTGGCTACGCCATCGCTCCGGCGGTCAGCTCTCGCACAATCGGGCACCTCGACAGTGCCGGCGTTATCG
>JBEAWS010000086.1:0-2793 GCA_041160185.1 Actinomycetota bacterium | reverse complement strand
CTTTTGCGACAAAGGAGCCTTCGATGTCGAGCAGGCACGAACCATTTTGCGCGCCGGAGTCGCAGCCGGTTTGCGACCGCGCATCCATGCGAATCAACTCGCAAACATCGGTGCGGTGCAGCTGGCGGTCGAGCTAGATTGCGCGAGCGCCGATCACCTGAGCCACCTCACCGACAAAGACATCGACGCGCTGGCCGCGAGCAACACCGTTGCCACCTTGCTGCCGGGTGCCGAGTTTTCGACCAGATCGACCTACCCGGACGCCCGCCGGTTGTTTGCCGCCGGGGCAACGGTTGCCATAGCTACCGACTGCAACCCTGGCTCGAGCTTCACTACCTCGATGGCGTTCTGCATGGCAGTCGCCGTTCGAGACATGGGTTTCAGCCCCGAGCAGGCTCTGATCGCAGCCACCAGGGGCGGGGCGCAGGCCCTGCGCAGAAGCGATGTGGGTGCCCTTAGCCTTGGCATGAGGGCCGACTTCGCGGTTCTAAACGCACCAAGCTACATTCACCTCAGTTATCGCCCGGGGGTCGACCTTGTCGACTCAACCTGGGTGGGTGGCAAGAACGTCTATCAAAGGTAAGCAATGACGCAAACAGTAACCCTTGGCACATCTGGTCTCACTCAAGACGAGGTGGTGGCCGTTGCCAGAAACTGGGCGAAAGTGGTTATCGCGCCGGCAGCTCTAGAGGCGATGGCAAAGACTCGTGCGCACATCGAAAAACTAGCCGTAGCCGAAACTCCGGTCTACGGAATCTCGACCGGTTTCGGTGCACTGGCAAACAAGCACATTGGCATCGCAGATCGTGTGCAGTTGCAGAAGTCTCTGATTCGTTCACACGCCGCAGGTATGGGCGCGACTATTGAAGTCGAGGTGACGCGCGCACTGATGCTGCTTCGCCTCAAGACAATGTGCACAGGTCGCACCGGTGTTCGACCAGAGCTTGCCGAAACTTACGCCGCGTTGTTGAACGCCAGAATTACTCCAATCGTTCACGAGTTTGGTTCACTCGGATGCAGCGGTGACCTTGCACCACTCGCGCACTGTGCGATGGTAGCCATGGGCGAGGGTCGTGCGGTCGGCGCTGATGGAGTTGAGCGACCTGTTGCTGAGCTACTTGCAGCGGCAAACATAACTCCGGTTGAGTTGCGCGAAAAAGAAGGCCTCGCGCTAATCAACGGCACTGACGGAATGTTGGGAATGCTTATTCTCGCGATACACGATCTAGAAAAACTCAACGACTCTGCCGATGTTATTGCGGCGATGAGCGTTGAGGGTTTGCTCGGTACAGATCAGGTTTACCGACCTGAACTTCACTTTGCGCTTCGCCCGCACGCTGGGCAAGCGAAGTCGGCAGCAAACATGTTTGCCGCACTCAAGGGTTCAGAGATTGTTGCTTCACACATCGAAGGCGACAACCGAGTGCAAGATGCCTATTCGCTTCGCTGCGCTCCACAGGTTTCTGGTGCGGTACGTGATTCGATCGCATATGCAAAGTCGGTAGCCGAGAACGAGCTCGCTTCGGCAATCGATAATCCGGTGGTTCTCGAATCTGGTGAAGTCACCTCGAACGGAAACTTTCATGGAGCGCCGGTTGGCTATGTGCTCGACTTCTTGGCAATTACCGCGACAGACCTGGGTTCAATATCTGAGCGTCGCACCGACAACATGCTCGACAAGGCGCGCTCGTTTGGCCTGCCACCGTTCTTGGCAGGCGATGCCGGAGTCGATAGCGGCATGATGATTGGCCAATACACTGCTGCTGGCCTGGTGTCTGAGAACAAGCGTCTGGCCGTGCCTGCCTCGGTCGACTCGATTCCGACCTCTGCGATGCAAGAAGATCACGTTTCTATGGGTTGGCACGCCGCCCGCAAACTGCGCCGAGTGGTCGACAATCTGCGCATGATTCTGGCCATCGAGTGGGTTTCGGCGGGTCGAGCTCTCGACTCTCGTGCTCCGCTACAGCCAGCCAAGGTCACCGGCGAGTGGCTAGCCAAGCTGCGCACGAGGGTTGCCGGTGTTGGCCCAGATCGTTTCTTGGCTCCAGAACTTCAGGCCGCTGTCGAGCTGCTTAGCTAGCAGCCTTCACGTTCTTTTTGTTGGTCATGACCTTCGCAAAGAAGACCGCCGAGAGCAACGCACCCGCGATCAGGTAGAGCATTGCTCGCAGTCCGGTAAATTCGGCCACCAAACCTAGAGTCGGCGGCCCAACCAAGAACGCCATGTAACCGAACACGGTAATCAGTGCCACTCTGCGTGTGGCGTTCTCGCCTTCACCCGCTTCTGAAATAAACAGCGGAAAACCAAGGGCCGAACCGATACCCCAGAGCGCGGCACCTATCCAAGCAAAAATCACGGATGTGCCGAAGATCATCATCAGCACGCCAACCGCTCCGATGATTGCCATGACCTGCAAAGTGGTTCGTCTGCCGAATCGATCCGAGATGTTGCCACCGAAAAAACGTGTGATTGTCATCGTGAGGTTGAAGATGGCAAACGCGATTCCGGCGTTAGTTGCCGACTCACCAAAATCTTTCACAACCGTAAGCGCCAACCAATCAACTGCCGCGCCTTCTGCCAGCGTGATGCAAAGAATTCCGATGCCAAGAAACATGATGCGCTTGTCTTTGAAAAGATTTATCTTTTCTGGTTTCTCAACCTCGGCATTTTTGTGATGTTCTTCTTGCCCGGTGTGCTGAGGAACAAATCGGCGAACGACAATAGGCAAAATCATCTGCGTTGAACACAAGACAATCATCTGCGTCAGAATGTCGACCGAAAGAGCGATACAC
>JBEAWS010000053.1:0-3538 GCA_041160185.1 Actinomycetota bacterium | reverse complement strand
GTACACAGGTCGCGCAGGCAGGCGAGGAATCGATACCGAGGGTCACTCGGTCATTCAGTGGGCGGCCAACCTAGATCCCAACTCGGTAGCCGGACTAGCCAGCAAACGAACCTATCCGCTGGTGAGTGCGTTCAGGCCTACCCACAACATGGCAGTAAACCTGATTGAAGCCTTCGGCAGAAATCGTGCCCGAGAAGTTCTCGAACTCTCATTCGCTCAGTTTCAAGCAGACAGATCTGTGGTCGGTCTGGCCAAGGGTCTTCGCGAGAAACAGGTTTCTGTCGACGGCTACGCAAAATCGATGAGCTGTCACCTCGGAGACTTCATGAGTTACGCGTCGATGAGGCGCGAGATAAGCGATATCGAACGCGAGCTGGCATCGAACAGAACCAGAGCCGAACGCGGCAAAGATATTCGCGCGTCAAAAAGCCGAAACGAAAAAGAACGTCACCTGCAGAAACTCAAGGCAGACATCAAACACCACGCCTGTCACAGCTGCAACGAAAGAGAAGCACACGCGCGCTGGGCAGAACGCTACTTCAAACTTAAACGTGAGCTCGATTCCGCGCTATCCCAGATAGAAGGTCGCACTAATCAGGTGGCCCGCACCTTTGACAAACTCTGCGAGCTCTTGGCCGACCTTGAATACATCGAGTTCGAGGGTGACGATGCTTCGGTGCTCGAAAGCGGTAAGACCCTCGCGCGCATCTATGGTGAACGCGATTTGCTGATATCTGAATGTTTGCGTCACTCGGTCTGGCAGGGCATAGACGCGCCCTCGCTTGCCGCCCTCGCCGCCGCTCTGGTTTACGAAGCGCGCCGAGACGAAGAGTTTGAAAGCCGCATGCCGAAGGGCAACTTTGTCGATTACGCCGAGAAGACCGTCGACATGTGGTGGCAACTCGAAGCGCTATCGAAGAAATACAAACTGCCGGGCACCGAACCGCTCGACTTTGCCATTAGCTTTGCCTTCTATCGCTGGGCCTCCGGTGCCCGCCTAGACACCGTGCTCGACCTTGCCGATCTTCTGGCCGGAGACTTCATTCGCTGGTCGAAACAGGTCATTGATCTTCTCGACCAGATTGCTCAAACCGGTGACACGAAGCTGGCAGAAGTTGCCAAGCAGGCCGTTGATTCTGTCAAACGCGGAATCGTCGCATACAGCTACTACGGCTAGCAAATAGGCTTTTGACGTGACAAATTCTCGGTGGCGTTTACCTCTCGCAGTCCTTTTCGGTGTCTCGGGTGGCTTGCTGTCATCGGTGGCCTACCCGTCGAACTCGATTTGGATCGCGATCGTTCCAGCGGTCGCGCTAATTCTCTACGCAATATCAAGCGTCAAGCCAAGCCAATCGCTGCTGGTTGGCTTCTTCGCTGGGGTGGCGTTCTATGCCTCGCAGATCCCATGGATGACGGTTTATCTCGGTCCGGTTCCTTGGTTAGCCCTGTCGATCCTAGAGGGCGTGATTTTTGCTCTGGGCAGTTGGTTAATTACTCTTTCACTGACCGCCGCAAAGCACTGGCGCGCAACTTTTTTCACGAACCTCAATGTTGCAATGCTGGTTGCCTCACTCTGGACCGCTCGTGAGTGGGTAGCGATTAGCTTTCCCTACGGCGGGTTTCCGTGGTCTCGGGTTGCGCTTTCACAGTCGAATTCACCACTGGCACCGTGGGTCTTCTGGGGCGGAAATTCGCTGCTCACTTTTGTGCTGGTGTTGGTGGCCGCGCTTCTGGTCTTTGGCTATCGCGACCTCGCAATCAAACGCTGGAACAAAGCAGCAAGCGCGATTGCTCTGATTCTCGTGTTTGTTATCCCGGTGGTGACACCGCTCGACAATCGTGCCGAGGTTGGCACGCTCGATGTAGCAGCGGTTCAAGGAAACGCCAAGGCCGGCCTCTTGGTGTTCGAGCCGCTCGGCAAGATCTTGCAGAACCACCTAGACGCAAGCGCGCCGCTGCTAGCAGATGCATCGAAACCCGAACTCGTGGTGTGGCCCGAGAATGCCGCAGATAAAAACCCACAGATTCACCCCGATGCCAAGCTCGCGATATCAAGTTTTGTCGATCAGGTTGATGCACCACTCATGCTCGGCACAATCACCGAGCGTGACGAACAAATTTTCAACTCGTCGCTCCTGTGGTTGCCAACCACGGGCGAAGCAGACTTTTATGACAAGAAACGTCCGGTTGCCTTCGGAGAGTATGTTCCAGATCGCGATTTCTACCGAATGCTCGCGCCAGATCTAATCGATTTGATTCCGCGTGGTTACACCTTCGGAACCAAAGACGGAATCTTCTTGGTCAAAGATCAAAAGATTGGCACCATGATTTGTTTCGAGGTTGCAGTCGATGATATTTCTCGAGACCTGGTTACCCAGGGAGCGACAATCTTGATTGCCCAGACCAACAACGCCGATTTCGGCAGAACCAACCAGTCCGAACAGCAGATGTCGATAGCGAGGCTTCGAGCAATCGAAACCGGGCGGGCCATGGTTCACATCAGCACTGTCGGCACCTCGGCCATCATTCTTCCCGACGGCACCATAACCGAGCAGTTGCCAACCTATACCGCCGACATAATGCGCCAAGAGCTGCCGCTGCGCACTTCAACAACACCGGCGATGATGTTTGGAGCAACTTTCGAACTGGCGAACAACTTTGCCGCACTTGGAATCATTGTCTTTAGCCTCGCGTCGCGATTTAGAAAACGGCGAGGCACCGAATGAGCAAGACCCTGGTAATCATGCCGACATACAACGAAAGCATGAACATCATGCATTCGATCGAAGAGTTGTTCAAATTCAACCCCGGCGTGCACCTGCTCGTGGTTGACGACAATAGTCCCGACGGCACAGCCGAAATAGTCGAAACGGCCAAGTCAGACTTCGGCGGAAAACTCTTCTTGCTTTCGCGACCCGGCAAAGCGGGGCTTGGGCCCGCCTATCTCGCAGGGTTCGCTTGGGCGTTCGAACGCGACTACATCCGTGTGGTTGAAATGGATGCCGACGGCAGTCACCGTGCGTCTGACCTACCTGCGCTTCTAGCTCAAGAAGACTTTGACCTCGTGATCGGATCTCGCTGGATTAGCGGGGGAGAGGTGGTCAACTGGCCAATTGTGCGAGAGCTCATTTCGCGTTTCGGAAACCTCTACACGCGAACTTTGTTGAACACAAAAGTTCGAGACATGACCGCAGGGTTTCGCGTTTACAAAACCGAATTGCTGCGAAGACTGCCACTCGAGAAAATTGCATCGCAGGGATACTCGTTTCAAGTCGAAATGGCTTATCGAAGCATTGAGCTCGGCGCAAAGGTGACTGAAGTGCCAATTGTTTTTGTCGAGCGCGAGTATGGCGCGTCGAAAATGAACACAGCCATAGTGCTCGAGGCGCTATGGCTGGTCACCAGGTGGGGAGTGGCCCGCCTGCTGGGTAAGAAACTCTAGAGTTCTACTTTTCCAAGTGCGCGACGCGCCTTGATGTAAGCGATTCTTTCTTTCAAAATTTCTTCTAATTCTTCTGTTGAGCGTCGCTCTAGCAAC
>JBEAWS010000122.1:0-8941 GCA_041160185.1 Actinomycetota bacterium | reverse complement strand
GCGTGCAGCACCTGGGTGCCGAGAACTATCGCGTAGAGGTGAAAGCGTGTCTCGTCTGGATTCCATCCGCCGTGATTTACGCCGCGGAGCATCTTCAAAATCGACATCAGATCGATGCCGTGGGTCAGGGCTACTCCGTGCTCTCTATAGCTCGGAAAGATGTGGTCGTTTGGGCCAACCCCGTAGCCAGAGCCAATCTGGGCACCCTCTTGTCCGATTGCCGGCACCCAGAGGCCTAGTTGGCCCTGGCGCTGCAGCGCGGTTGCTTCGTTGTCGAAACGACGGATGCGAGCCATGTCGCGATAAAACTTTAGGTAGTCGGCCTCGGTCAGTCGCTTGAGGTACTCGCCATATTCGGCCCACTGAGCAGGCACACGAACTTCGCCCTCCATTGAGAGAAACTGCACCATTGGCAGTTCAGATGGGTCTTGGCTCACAGGGTCAAATCTACTTGTTTATGGCAGAATCTGAGCATGGTTCGTTTTACGCTCAACACAGTCTTCAACGCAATCGGCCTCTGGGTTGTGACCATGGTCATCCCGGCGGTAAAGCTAGCGCCATACGGTGGCGACTCGTTCTGGACTCGCATTGGCTCATTCGTCTTGATTGCCGCCATCTTCGGCTTGGTTTACTCGATAATCGGCCCAATCATCAAGATTTTGTCGGCACCTTTATACATTCTCACTTTCGGGCTGATTAACTTCGTGATCAATGGCGCTCTGTTGCTTTTCGTCGCCTGGCTGTCGCAACTCATCGGGTCGCCAATTTTCAGCATCGACGGCTTCAATAAAGAAGGCTTGGCCATTGAGTCGCTCGGTTGGGCAATTCTCGCAGCGCTGATTATGAGCGTGATCAGCGGCTTCGGTCGAATCGTGTTCAAGAAGGCGCTCAAGGGCTAGCGCTGCCCCAACTCAAAGAAGCTAACTTCGGCCCGTCCGACGGCAAATATCTCTAGCTTGCGAATAGATTCGGCGCTCTCCCCCGAGGCTTCTATTTCACGGATAATTTCCTCGTACGACTCCATGCGATGCGCATCTATCAGGTTTTCCCCTTGCTGGCCCTCCAAAGTTACCCAATTCTGCTCGGATGGGTTTTTGCGCAAATCGAGTTGCGGCACCAGGTCGGAGCGGTTCTCAAAGGACACCACGTTTGGCAGACCTTTGGCCGAGTGCAGACCGGCGGGGGTGCCGAATGTCACCGCGTGCTCTATTCGATAAGGCAATTGACCAGAAGTCGCTCGCTCAGCCAGGTTTAGGGCAATCAGCCCGCCTTGCGAGTGCCCGACCAGCATGACCGGGTCGTTCTCGCCTACCCCCGCTCTTCTCAAGGCCAACTCGGTTGCTCGGGCGGATGGGCTGCGTTGACCAGCCAAAAGTTGCAGGTTTGATCTCATGTCGAAGGGGTTGCCGGTGGGGCTGAGGTTCAGGTTCTGCGTGCCTGGAATGTAAACGATGAAACGGTTTTGCTCGCCAACTTGATAGCGTTCGATCCGAATCAACGGCTGACCCGTATTGCTCAGCAGTCGAAGGCGAGTTGCCATTTGGCCCAGGCCCGACGGGGCAACCGCAACCGTCGTGAGCCCGCGAGGTTTCACCCAAACTGTCGTCGGCGCTGCCACCAAACCAGAAACGTTGGCAGCGAAGGGTGTCACGGTCGTTCGAAAGTCACTCAGGTTGCCAATTAGCGATTTTTCGGCAGCGGCATAGCCGAGCAAGGCCGCATCACAGGCAATAACTAATCTGCGCAACCGCAACAGCAGTGGCCCAAGTCGAAACATTAGTTGCCCAAACCGAACCGGAGTCAGCAGAATCACCGCGATAGCCTCAACCGAAAGCAGCTCGATTGAGGCCACGATTGCCACCCTGACCCGCTCGATCTCGAGCGAATTGGTGCGACTATCCAAGTTGCAGCTGCTCAATTGCCGAATAGGCATTGTTGCTGAGCAGATCGAGAATCAGCCCGCCCAACTCTGCCGAAATTTGCTCGAGCTCTAGCGCGAGAGCCGATGCCGCCGGGCCACTCCATGCCTCAGCGCGCGGAAGGCAATCAGAAATGTTGCTTACCGCCATGCCAATTTGCTGAACCAATTCATCCATGAAGAGATTTTGGTTTGCAAAACCGAGCCATTTGAGTTCACCCTGCTATCTGTTGAGCGCATAAGGCAGAATTAGACCTGTGAGTAATCTTTCAAACCAGCCCCTAAGCCCGCTTGACGGAAGATACAAGTCAGTGGTTGCCGACCTGGCCATGCACCTATCTGAGGCGGGTTTGAATCGGGCGCGAATTCAGGTTGAAATCGAATGGCTCATTCACCTGGCTAATCGAAACTTGCTCAAGACCAACGCCCCGCTCGACCTAACCGAGATCGAACTTTTGCGCAACGTCGTCGTGAATTTCTCAGACGCCGACGTCGAGGCTCTCGGCGCGCTCGAAGCCACCACAAAGCACGACGTCAAAGCCGTCGAATATTTTGTTCGCGACAAACTCGCCGAAATTGGCCGCTCTGACTTAAGCGAACTCGCGCACTTCGCGTGCACAAGTGAAGACATCAATAACACCAGCTACGCGCTTACTGTGCGCGACGCAATCAATAACGTTTGGCTGCCAAGCGCTCGAAGCCTGGTCGAAAAGTTGGCTGCGCTTGCACAGCAGTACCGCGAGGTGTCAATGCTGAGTCGCACTCACGGACAACCGGCAACCCCAACAACAATGGGCAAAGAGCTGGCCGTATTTGTTTACCGATTGCAGCGTCAGTTGCGAAGAATTGAAAACGCTGACTACCTAGCTAAGTTCTCTGGCGCTACCGGAACTTTCTCAGCGCACGTTGTCGCCGCGCCGGATGTCGATTGGATCAAAGAGTCGCGTGATTTTGTTGAGTCACTTCAGCTCACCTGGAACCCGCTAACGACTCAAATTGAATCGCACGACTGGCAGGCCGAGCTTTATTCGGCCGTTGCCCTGTTCAACCGAATTCTGCACAACCTGTGCAGCGATGTTTGGACCTACATCGCGTTTAACTTCTTCAAGCAGATTCCTCAAGCTGGCGCAACCGGATCGTCGACCATGCCGCACAAAATCAACCCGATTCGTTTTGAGAATGCCGAATCGAACCTTGAGCTTTCTAACGCACTGCTCGACAGCCTCTCGGCGACGCTGGTCACTTCACGCTTGCAGCGAGACCTGACTGACTCGAGCGCGCAGCGAAACATCGGTGTCGCTCTTGGTCACTCGCTTCTTGCCATCGACAACGCAACGCGAGGGCTTGGCGAGATTGAATTGAACCAGGCGGTAATCGATGCCGACCTGTCAGAGAACTGGGAAGTGCTCGGCGAAGCCATTCAGACCGTGATCCGCGCTGAGGTTGCCGCTGGCAAGTCTTCAATCAGCGACCCGTACAAACTTTTGAAAGACCTTACTCGCGGCAAGAAACTCGGTCATGACGAGTTGGTTACTTTTGTGAACTCGCTTGAGATTTCACAAGAAGCCAAGGATAGATTGCTGGCGCTCAAGCCACACAATTACACCGGGCTTGCGGCAGAGCTCGCGAAAACCTTTATTTAAGTCTGGTCTCATCTGGTCCAGGCTGATCGTCTTTCACGGTGAGCGCCAATGTGGCAATTCCCACCAACACCACGATGAACGTTACGCCGGCCCAGATTAGTGACTCGACAGGTCTGCGGGTACCGCCAAACACCAACACCCCAACGAATGCCGCCGCCGCGAACGACAGTGAGAGAAACGCGGTTAGTGAGGTTGCTTTTTTGGCCATAGCCAAAGTCTACTTTGACGATGATGGGGTGGCAGCGGCTACACCCAGCTGCACACCGGAAACTATCAGGTAAGCGCCGAAGAAACCGACGGCCGAAACTATGTCGAGAGGTGCAACCAAAAACAGCAATCCGAGAGTAGCGCTAAGAATTGCGCTCATCAAGAATTCGCGACCCTCGGTTGATTTGATCGATGCGCGCCTTGCGAGATAAAGCTCGAAGGCACCAGAAACCAAACCCCAAACTGTTACGAGACCGATGAACGCAGTTTGTGCTGATTCGCCAGACATCGCCATTAGCGCAAACACGCCAACCAACAACGAGACAACGGTGAGCGGCATTGCTTCGATTGCTACGAGACCTTTGCCCCAGACAATGCTGCCGAGTGAGTTTGTGATCGCGAAGCCCAAAGAGAAAATCGCCAGCGCGAGTAAGCCGATGGTTGCATTGTGCAATTGCGAAAAAGTAATGAACAGACCAACGCCAAGGCTGACTGCTGCCCTGAGTGCGTTGGATTGTCTCATCTGATTACTTCTTCATGTCTTCGAATTTAGAGAACTGTCCTAAGAAGTTAACCACAACTGTTCCGGTTGGTCCGTTTCGTTGCTTTGCAACAATCAGATCGGCGAGGCCGGCTCGAGCGTGCTCTCTGTCGGCAACGTCGTCTCGGTGCAGCAGAACAACGACGTCGGCGTCTTGCTCTAGTGAGCCAGATTCGCGCAGGTGAGAAAGCTCTGGTTTCTTGTTTTCGCTTCGTTCGCTGTTTCGGTTTAGCTGCGAGATCGCAACTACCGGAACGCCAAGCTCTTTAGCCAAGAGCTTGAGTGCGCGAGAAAACTCGGAAACCTCTTGCTGACGAGATTCAACCTTTTTGCCGGACGTCATCAACTGGATGTAGTCGATAACAACCATCTCGAGGCCGACTCGCTTGGCGAGCCTGCGGCACTTGGCTCTGATCTCGACCAGGGTCATGTTTGGGCTGTCGTCGATGTACAGCGGAGCAGAGTTGATTTCGCCTCGAACGGAAGCAATGCGCTGCCAGTCGTTGTCACTCAGGTTGCCTTTTCTCAGGTTCTGCAAATAGATTCGCGATTCGGCCGAGAGCAGACGCATGGCTATCTCGGCCCGACCCATTTCGAGCGAGAAGAATATGACTGGTCTCTTGTGCTTGATTGCCGCGGTTCGAGCGATGTCGAGTGCAAAGGTTGACTTTCCGACGGCTGGTCGAGCGGCCAAAATCACTAGCTGACCGGGGTGCAGCCCGTGAGTCATGTCATCTAGCTCGGCGAAGCCGGTTGGCACGCCAACCATCTCACCGCCACGCTTTTGGGCGTTCTCCATGAGTTTGACGGCTTCTTCAATTGAGTCAAAGAGCGGCACGTAGTCTTCGCCAGACTTGCCTTTGCTCACCGCGTAAATGTCTGATTCGGCCTGGTTAACCAAATCGATTATGTCGCCCTCGGCGGTGTAGCCCATCTGCACGATCTTGGTACCGGCCTCGACCAGACGGCGAAGCGTTGCCTTTTCGGCAACTATGTCGGCATAGAAGGCGGCATTGGCCGCGGTTGGCACGATCGAGGTGAGCGTGTGCAGGTAATCTGCTCCACCACCCCTGACCAAGTCGCCGTTCTTTGAAAGGTGATCGGTGACTGTGATGACATCGGTTGGCTCGCCCTTGTTGAAGAGCTCGAGGATGGCGTCGAAGATTATTTCGTGCTTAGGCGCATAGAAATCTGCTCCTCTAACGACCTGAAACGCTTCGGCAACTGCCTCTTGAGATAGCAGCATGCCACCCAGGGTTGACTGCTCGGCCAATAGATCGCTCGGAAGAGCGCGCTGCTCGGTCGGTCGCCCGGAATCGACGGCTTGATTGTCTGGCATTGCCATGACGACCTCCTAAATCACTTTGATTGTATGTCTAGCATGGGCCTCAGACAGACTCAGACCAAAAGAAGCTGTGAAACAATCTGTGGATAACTCGAAAAACACGCCTAATAACTTTGGTGAATCTGTGCATAGGCCTGTGGACAACTGAGTCGCCACGACCCCGATTGCCAGTTTTTTCTTGGGTTTGAGCCTGTTAGCAACAAAAACCTTTAAACCCTAAACCATCGCCTGAGGCTTGTGCATAACCTTCAAGTAATGGGTCAAGTTATCCACTTACTAACAAGTTATCCACAGGGAAACTAGCGTTTTCTACCCATAAGTGTCGCGTGGACCACGCCCTGGCACAGATCTTGGCCCCTTTTTCCAGCTCGGAGCGTCTGGGCCGAGCAGTTTCAGGCTCGTGATTCCAAGGTCCGGGTGGGCCTGAGTCACCTTTTCGAGCAGAATCGCCTGCATTAGACGCAACTGGGTTGCCCAGGCGGTCGACTTGCACCGAATGGTGAGCACGCCAGAAACCAGGGTCTCGGGCTGCGAGTTATCGGCGTTTTGCTGGCCGACCAGCTCTGCCCAGCGGTTGAACAAGTCGGCTTCGGCCAATTGGGCTTCCCAACGAAAGTCCTTGAGCACTGCGTCGAGTGTTTTGCCAGCGGTTAGTGGGTCGCGGCCGTTCTCGAAGGGTCTAGATTTCTTGCTTTTTGCCTTTTCGGCAATTCGCTTGGCGTCTCGAGACAGTCGGCCGGTTGCAGCTTCGCGCATCCTGAAGTAAAACTCCTGGGCAAAGTCATTTGCCATCCGAAACCTCCCCTGCAAAAACGTTGAAAACCTTAGCCCGTAATTCATCGGGCACATCTTCGCCAACCGCCGCGGTGATCAAAACCTGCTCGTTGTTGGCAACGAGTTCGGCAAGTCTAGCCCTGCGGCCGGCGTCGAGTTCGGCGAATACGTCATCGAGAATCAGCACCGGATCGCCGCTACGCGTTTCGGCACGAAGCAGGTCAATTGATGCGAGTCTCAGAGCGAGGGCGAAAGACCAGCTCTCGCCGTGACTGGCATAACCCTTGGCCGGCAGGTCTGACAGCATCAAAACCAGATCGTCTCGGTGCGGGCCAACCATGGTGATTCCGCGGTCAAGCTCGCGCGAACGGATCTGGGCCAACTTGCTTCGAAAGAGTTGCTCAACCTCTGATTCGTTCGAGTTCTCGATGTGCTCTAGCGAGTCGCTGTCGTCTTCTTCTGCGACCACATCGCCCAGCAACGAACTCTTCATCAAAATATGTGGCTCATTGTTAGCAATCGCAATCGCCTGATACGCCTCGGTAAGCAGGGGCCGCATGCGCTCAACGAGAGCTATTCGTGCCGCAACAATCTCGCTGCCGAACTTGATGAGGCTTTCATCCCAGGCATCGAGCGTGCTTAGTGAAGTGCCCTTTGCGCCGGTTTGCCTCGCGGTTCGCAGTAGCGTGTTTCTCTGTTTGAGCACGCGGTCGTAGTCGCTAAAAACTCCTGCGAATCGCGGAGACACCTGCACAAGAAGTTCATCGATGAAAGCTCTGCGATTCGACGGATCTTTTTTCACTATGTCTAGATCTTCAGGCGCAAACGTCACCGTGTTCACGTAACCCAAGACATCGCGCACGCGCGGGGCAGTTGCCTTGTTTATTCGCGCGCGATTTGGCGTTGAGCGATTTAGTTCTAGCTCGAGAAGTGCGTCTCGCCCGTCATGGTTCGCTAAAACACGGATGATGGCCTGATCGACTTCGGGTTGCGCGTTTCGAATTAGTGGAAGGTAACCGGCAACGCGATGACTTGAGAGCGTCGACATAAATCGAATTGCTTCGACAAGGTTTGTTTTGCCTTGACCATTCGGCCCGACGAGCAGATTTACGCCGGGTGAAAATGCAACGTCGGCGGTTGAGTAATTTCTGAAGTTGGCGAGCGCAAGATGTTTAACTAACACTTGTCACCACCGATCAAGAAAATCAACCGCAGTTGATTGAAGTTACTCTGCCTTCTTAACGGCGTGACCACCGAATTGGTTGCGCAGTGCGGCAACGGCCTTCATGGCCGGTGAGTCATCCTGGCGTGATGCAAATCTTGCGAACAACGAAGCAGTGATAGCTGGCATCGGAACGGCGTTGGCGATTGCCTCTTCGACAGTCCAGCGACCTTCGCCTGAGTCTTCGACGTAACCCCTGATTTGATCTAGGTTTGGATCTTCCTTTAGAGCTCGAACCAGCAAGTCGAGCAACCATGAACGCACGACGGTGCCGCGCTGCCAGGCAGCGAAGGTTCCGTGAACATCCTTGATGATGTCTTTCTTGGCGAGCAGTTCGTAGCCTTCGGCAAAAGCCTGCATCATTCCGTACTCGATGCCGTTGTGCACCATCTTCGCGTAGTGACCGGCACCAACATCACCGACGTGAACGAAGCCTTCTTCGCGATTTCCTTCTGGGCGAAGCGCATCGAAAATTGGCATGGCGCGATCGACGTTTGCTTTGTCGCCCCCGACCATTAGGCCGTAACCGTTCTCTAGACCCCAGACACCACCCGATACACCACAGTCAAGGTAAGCGATGCCGTGCTCGGCGAGTTCGCTGGCGTGACGAATGTCTTCAGAGAAGCGCGAGTTTCCGCCCTCGATGATTAGGTCACCCTTGTCGAGGTGCTTGACCAATTCGTTGATGACGTCGTCTGTTGGCTGACCGTGCGGAACCATTACCCAAACTGTGCGAGGGCTCGGTAGGGCCGCAACGAGATCTGCAATCGAATCAACATCGGAAACATCACGAGAACGTGCGTAACCGGTAACCTCGACACCCTTGTTGCGAAGACGCTGGCGCATGTTGCCGCCCATCTTTCCGAGCCCGATTAATCCAATGTGAGTCATGCAAGTGCCTTTCGGTGTGTTAGCGAACTAACAGATTTGGTTGCAGCAAATAGCGATAGTTTTCGGAATCTGCTTTGTCTTTGGCGCCGTGGCTCGTGATCAAAACCGGGCTTGGTTTATTTGGGTTGTCTTGATTCTTTGTGAAACCAATTTTTACAAACTCGGTGTGCACGCCGGCCAAACCGTCAATGAGATATTGCGGCTTGAGTGAGAGGGTGCGCTCTTCGCCGGTCAACTCTGCGCTGATGCTCTCAGAGGCTTCGGCAACTTCGTTTCCGATTGACTCGAGCTCGATTGAACCATCGCCGAACGTGTACTTGATTGGCTGATCTCTCTGCACGACTAGCATGACTCGACGAGTTGACTCGAGTAGGTCTTGCTTAGAGACCACCGAATAGTT
>JBEAWS010000089.1:0-5267 GCA_041160185.1 Actinomycetota bacterium | reverse complement strand
ATAACAACCAAGGTGTCGCCAGCGGCTGGCTTGAACACTGTGGTCTTTGCAGGGTTCAAGCGAACACCGGTTGAACCATCGTCGGTCTTGTCAGAGGCAACGCGGTAACCAATTGCCGAATCTCCATGTGCACGAGCAATTGCAACGAGTTCGGCGAAATCAATTTCTTTGCCGAGCGGTGCATAGTGCTCGATTGGCTTGACGTTGATGGCTGCACCCGCTGCATCGAAGAGATCTTCGAAGACTGGAGCCAGCCCTGGGTTCTCTGACACCTGTGCGATGAGCAGAGCGGCTAGGTTGTCGCTGACCACGAGGTCATCGGCTGCTGCCACGCGGGCGAGCTCGACCTTGCGCGAGTCAAGAATCTCGGCCACGAGCCTGGTTGGGTCTACGTTGTTGCCTTGAGCTTCGAACAGCATGTTCATCTGCAGCATGGTCAGCATGGTCTGCGCGTCGGCTTCGGCCTCGCTAATCGCGTTGCGGTATCCAAGGATGATGACCTCGTTGTACTTCTTTGCAGAGGCTGCGGCGATTAGCTCGTCGATGTCGCCGTTTACCGAGGCGTAGCTGACCTTGACGGCGCCGAACTTCAGCGACGCTAGTTCTGCCGGGTCGACATACTTGTTCTGCGCAACGATGTGCACAGATGAGCCCTTTGGCAGGTAGGCGGCTAGCTCGTTAATGACCGAGCGGCCCATCGACGACCAACCAATAACCAAGATGTGCTCTGGCTTGCGAACGATTGGCTTGCCGGCGGTGAACTTCTTCTTTGCTAGATCGTCGCGAACGCCGGTGTAAACAACCTTGTCGTCGTCTTCGGCAATTGCAATCAACTTGGTTGTTGCGGTGAGCTTGGTCTTCATGTCTGGGTTGATCATGGTTACGCCCTTGTCGTTAACCATTCCAATGACAGAAGCTTCGTTGAAAGCTAGCAGCGCGTCGCCGTAGGTCTTGCCCGCGAGCGCGGGAACCGTGTGGAAGTAAATCTCGTCGCCATCGAAGTCGAGAAGGTCTAGAACCACGGCGGTTAGACCAGGCTGACGTGAGGCCTGTGCTGTAACGCGTGCGATGATGTCGTGTGAACGCACCGAGATAACGCGACCGTTGGTTGCAGACTCGAGCGCTTCTGCTGTGTGCGGGTCGTCTACCTCAGCAATAATGCGAGTCTTCGGGTTTGCGTTTAGTGACTTAACCGAAAGAACTGTCGAAACGATTACCGCGTCGCCACTCTCGTCTGAATCGAGAATGATGATTGACTTTGCGCCGGCAACGTTTGCACGTGCAAGGTCTGCCGGGTTGCTAACGTCACCCGTGCGAGTAATCACCTTGAGCTTGCCAAGGTTCTCTGCGCGAGTTGCGATCTCGGAGTCCATCTTCTCGCGTGCAACTTCAGAGAAGATAACTACCTTTGGCTTGCGCTGGTTTTCACCTGCGATAGCGAGTTCCTTAAGAATTGGAAAAACGCGGTTTGACCATCCGAGAATTAGGGTGTGGTCTGATTCGATAACTGCGCTCTTGCCGGCCTTTAGGCGCGCGACAGCACGGGTAATAGCTGCCGAGATGAAACCGATTACAGCACCGCTGATTGCAACGCCGATGCCCCAGTAGATGAAGTTGAGAATCTGAGTGCCCCAAGCATCAACGCTTCCGGTGCCGAGAATCTTTGTGAACGCTGCCCAGTACTGAGTGAAGTAGCTGTCTGCAGGCAGTGGATCGGTTAGCACCTTGATGCCCGCAATTACTGCGGTCAAGGTGGTCATAACAAACGCTAGAACCACGATTGCTAGGAAAACGTAGCCAACGAATGCACCCGCCTTAGATAGCGAGTTGTCGAAGTTGTAGCGCAATCGCTTTCGCAGACTTACCTTTACAACGATTGGTGCATCGGGCTCGCCCTGAGCACCCTGGCCATATGTGCGGGATTCTTTGTTTTCAGACATGCGGAAAGTTTAGCCAAATGGCCATTACTTTTCAGCGGCCTGCTGCTACTTAGCCCGCCAGAGCATTAGAGCGTTGGCTTTGCTCGGTCGCTTGCCACGGGTCAAACTAACCACGCCCTGATCGCCGGCTGCAAAGACGCGGGCACCTGGGCGGTTCATCAGCTCGTTGGCGAGAGCCTGTTCGAGATTGCGAACACGCAGGGCGAGTTCGGCATTGGTGTTTTCTAATTCGAGAATTCGACGGATTCCCTCGAGGGTGATGCCCTCTGCGCTGAGTCGGCCTATTTCGCGAAGCTGCGCGATGTTGCGCATCGTGTAGCGGCGAGACTTTCCGCCGGTTCGACCTGGCACGACAAGACCCATGCGGTCATACTGCCTGAGGGTCTGCGGGTGCATAAACGCCAGTTCGGCCGCAACGGTGATTGCGAACATCGGTGTGTTTTCGTCGATTTGCTCCACATTTACTCCTTAGAGAAGTCCGGCTCTCAGCAGAATATCTGCGCGAGGGTCTTCATCGGGTAACTCAGATTCGAACTGTTCCAACGCCTTCTTTGCCTTTTCGTTCACGTGACTCGGCACTGCGATATCAACGGTGGCCAAAAGGTCTCCGGTGTGCTTTGCCGTGGCAACACCTCGGCCCTTAACTCGAAGAACGCGGCCGTTGGGAGTGCCGGCGGCCACCTTGAGTTTCACGGGTTCGCCGCCGAGGGTTGGCACCAAGATTGTTGCGCCCAAAACGGCCTCCGAGAAGGTCACCGGCACAATCACACGGATGTTGTCTCCGTCACGGGTAAAGACGGGGTGCGGCTTCACCGTGCAGTTGATGATCAGGTCGCCGGCTGGGCCGCCGTTTGGGCTCGCCTGACCTTTTCCGCGAAGCTTGATCTTCTGGCCGTCGCTGACTCCGGCGGGAATGTTCACCGACACTTCTTTGCCAGCGATGTTCACCTTTATAGAGGTGCCCTTGACGCCATCGATGAAGTTGAGGGTGGTGGTCATGGTCAGGTCGGCACCTGGCTGAGGCCCGAAAGAGCCACCAAATGGGTTGCCGCCACGACCGCCGCCGCCAAACAGATTTGAAAAGACATCTTCAAAGCCGCCGCCCGCGCCACCCGGAAAACCGCCGGGAAAGCCCGCTCCCGGGCCAGCACCGCCAGTGAAGCGAGCACCGCCGCCCATCGCACGAACCGCGTCATATTCCTTGCGCTGTTCTGCATCAGACAAAACGCTGTAAGCCTCGCTGATCTCTTTGAAGCGCGCCTCGGCCTTAGCATCACCCGGGTTTGAATCTGGGTGAAACTCACGCGCTAGCTTTCGGTAAACCTTCTTGAGCTCAGCGTCAGACACGCCCTTGGATACACCGAGGATCTTGTAGAAGTCCTTGTCGAACCAATCCTGATTTGCCATCTTAACTCTCGGTAGGAATGAACACCGCAACCATCGCTGGACGCAGCAAACGCTCGCCGAGCATAAAGCCCGGCTCGACAACATCTGCGATAACCGTTTCGGTTACATCCGTGCTTGGCGTTTGAACCAGAGCATTGTGCAACTCTGGGTCAAACTTGTCGCCCTTCGCTCCGAACGACTTGAGACCAAACTTGTCTCCGGCATTTCGCAGCTTCGTGACCACAGCAAGAAACGGTGAGTCAACTAAATCGCCGTGCTTCTCTGCGCGAGACAAATCGTCTAACGCTGGCAAGAACGCCCGGATGACCTCAGCTATTGCGTTGTTGCGAGCAACATCGCGATCGCGTTCGACTCGGTTCTTGTAGTTGACGAACTCGGCCTGCAGCCTCTGCAAGTCAGAAAGAAGCTCAGCCTCTTTGTCTTGCGGCGCTGCGTTGATGATGTCTTCGACTGTTAGTGGCGAGGCATCGTCCGCGTCGGCTGTGTCTTCTGAAAGAAATTGCGAAGCATCATGAATTTCAGAAGATTCGCCGTCGCCGTCGAAGTTCTTCTCTTCACTCATTACTTTTTGTCCTCAGACTCATCATCTACTACTTCTGCATCAACAACATCTTCAGCCGAAGCCTCTGGTGCTGATTCGCCTTCTGGCTGCTGCTTGTAGATCTCTTCGCCGAGTTTCTGCTGCGACTGAACGAGTGTGTCGAATGCAGTCTTCACTGCATCGAAGTCTTCGCCAGCTAGCGCACTCTTCAGGGCATCGACGTCGGCCTGCACCGAAGACTTTACGTCTTCAGGCAACTTGTCGTCGTTGTCTTTGATTAGCTTCTCGGTTTGGTAGACAAGCTGCTCTGCGCTGTTGCGAGTTTCTTGCTCTTCGCGACGCTTCTTGTCTTCTGCCGCGTGCTCTTCAGCCTCGCGAACCATGCGCTCGATGTCTTCCTTCGGAAGCGATGAGCCGCCGGTGATAGTCATCGACTGCTCCTTGCCGGTTCCCTTATCCTTAGCGCTCACGTGCACGATGCCGTTTGCGTCGATGTCAAAGGTGACCTCAACCTGTGGCACGCCACGAGGTGCAGGTGCGATTCCAGTTAGCTCGAAGTTTCCGAGTGACTTGTTGTCTTTGGTGAACTCGCGCTCACCCTGGAACACCTGGATAGAAACCGATGGCTGGTTGTCAGCTGCGGTGGTGAAAGTTTCTGAACGCTTGGTCGGAATCGCGGTGTTGCGTTCGATCAACTTGGTCATGATTCCACCCATTGTCTCGATGCCGAGAGATAGCGGAGTCACGTCGATAAGTAGAACGTCTTTGCGCTCACCCTTCAACACACCAGCCTGTAGCGATGCACCAACCGCGACAACCTCGTCAGGGTTTACACCCTTGTTTGGTTCGCGACCGCCGGTTAGCTGCTTTACCAATTCGGTAACCGCAGGCATACGGGTTGATCCACCAACGAGAACAACGTGAGCAATGTCGCCAACTTTTACGCCGGCTTCTTTGATTACGTCGTTGAATGGCTTGCGAGTTCGCTCGAGCAAGTCGGCAGTCATCTGCTCGAACTGTGCGCGAGTCAGAGTCTCATCCAAGTTTGCTGGGCCATTCTCGGTTAGAGAAAGGTAAGGCAACTGAATGTTTGCGCTCATCGACTGAGACAATTCTTTCTTCGCCTGCTCAGCAGCTTCTTTCAAACGCTGCAGCGCGATCTTGTCTTTCGATACATCGACGCCGGTGGTCTCTTTGAACTTCTTCACTAGGTGCTCAACAACGCGAGCATCCCAGTCGTCACCGCCGAGGCGGTTGTCACCAGAGGTTGCACGAACCTGAATGGTTGAGAAGCCTTCGTCTTTTCCAACTTCGAGAAGTGAAACGTCGAAGGTTCCGCCACCCAGGTCGAACACGAGAATGAGTTCGTCTTCTTTACC
>JBEAWS010000088.1:0-4718 GCA_041160185.1 Actinomycetota bacterium | reverse complement strand
CGCTCTTCACCTGTGGGTCGCCGAGAATTACGTCGAGTCCAGCGGCCATAACGGCTGCCGAAGCGCCGCCACCGATGTCTAAGAAGTTTGCCGGGCGAACGCCACCGTGCTTTTCGCCGGCGTATGCAACAACGTCGAGTGTCGACATAACCAGACCTGCACCGTTGCCGATGATTCCAACCTGACCGTCGAGCTTCACATAGTTGAGGTCCATCGACTTTGCCTTGGCCTCTAGCGGGTCAAGGTCGTCGCGCTCCATGTCGTCGCGGTCGTCGTGTCTGAACTCTGCGTTCTCGTCGAGCGAGACCTTGCCGTCGAGAGCAAGAATCTTGCCGTCGGTGGTTAGTACCAGCGGGTTGACCTCAACGAGGGTTGCGTCTTCTTTGACGAAGACGCCGTAGAGAGTTACGAATACGTCGGCAACCTTTTCGGCTAGGTCGTCGCCGAAACCACCGGCCTTTGCGATCTCGAGAGCCTTTGCCTTGTCGATGCCTCTGACCGCGTCAACCGCAATCTTGGCGAGTGCCTCTGGGCGTTCGACGGCTAGCTGCTCGATGTCCATTCCACCCTCAACGCTGCACAGCGATAAGAAGGTGCGGTTCGATCGGTCGAGAAGAATCGAGAAGTAGAACTCTTTTTCGATGCTGGCACCCTGGGCAATCATGACGCGCTTGACCACGTGGCCCTTGATGTCTAGACCAAGAATCTTTTGGGCTGCCTCTTTCGCCTCTGCTGGGCTCTTGGCAACTTTCACACCGCCTGCTTTGCCTCGGCCACCGGTCTTAACCTGCGCCTTGACTACAACTACTCCGCCGATCTTGGCGGCTGCTGCCTCTGCTTCTTCTGGGGTGTCTGCGATGAGTCCCTGTAGCACTGGAACTCCGTGACGCTCGAACATATCGCGCGCCTGATACTCATATAAATCCAATTGATTTTCCGTTCAAATTGCGGCCAACCTGACCAAGTTTAGACCTTGCGACCGACCAGACCAGCCCACGGATGTTTGCCCGCGTGGCTTAGAGCTTGGTGATTGGGGCGACCCGAACCAGCAGGCGCTTCTTGGCTCCCCCGGCAAAGACCACCTCGGCGGTTTGCTTGGGTGGTTCGCCCGAGACATCGATGACCTTGCCCTGCCCGAAGTCTGAGTGCTCGATCTCGTCGCCAACCGCGAGCGTGAGATCTCCGTTGTCGCGAACCGAGCTGATCGCGCCCTTCCATTCGGTGCGCGGCTTGACCTTGCGCTCACCGGGTTCGTAGCCGGCGGTGCGCGCGATCGAGCCGGTGTAGCCGCTCGAACCTAGGTTGCGGTTTGCTCCAGACTCTCGCCAGTCGATTAGCGAATCTGGAATCTCGGCCAAGAAACGACTTGGCACCGAGCTTTCAGATTCGCCAAAGGTGGTGCGCTGCATCGCGAGCGAGATGTGCAACTTCTTCTTGGCGCGCGTGATGCCCACATAAAAGAGCCTGCGTTCTTCAGCCATGCCGCCAGGCACCAAGAACGACATCTTGTGCGGCAGCAAACTCTCTTCGATTCCCGTCAAGAAGACAGCATCGTATTCGAGACCTTTTGCGGTGTGCAGGGTCATTAGCGAAACGGTTCCAGATTCGTCGTCGATGTCGTCGGCAGCTGCAACCAGCGCGACCTCGTTCAAGAAGTCAGGCAGACGACCCTCTGGGTTGTTGCGCTGAAATTCTTTTGCAACCGAAACCAATTCTTCGAGGTTCTCAACGCGGGCTTCGTCTTGCGGGTCGCGCGAATTCTTGAGCGATTCGAGCAGACCGCTTTTGTCGAGAACACCGCGCAAAATCGAGTCGACGGTGTCGGTTGCCATCTTGATTTCAAATTCTTCGAGCATCGCGTTTAGCGAAACGATGGCACCGGCAATCTTTGGGCCGAAGCCAAGGTCTTTCGAATAGGCCAGAGACTCGCGCACCGAGATCTTGTTGCGCTCGGCGAAGTGCGCGATCGCCGTCTCACTGGCATCGCCGATGCCGCGCTTTGGCACGTTCAAGATGCGGCGAATGGCGAGGTCGTCTTTCGGGTTGCTGATTGAGACCAGGTAGCCGAAGGCATCCTTGATTTCTTGGCGCTCATAAAACTTGGTGCCGCCAACCACGCGGTATGGCAGGCCGGCCCTAATGAAGATCTCTTCAAGGGCACGGGTCTGGGCGTTGGTGCGATAGAACACAGCTATGTCGCGGTAGTTGGTGCCGGCGCGGTGCAGATCGCCGATTTCGTCAGCGATGAACTGGGCTTCGTCGTGGGCCGAATAGCCGGTGTAACCCACGATTTTGTCGCCGTCGCCGCTGTCTGTCCAGAGGTTTTTGTTGGGGCGGTCGAAGTTGTTGCCGATAACCGCGTTGGCAGCGCTCAGGATGTTCTGGGTCGAACGGTAGTTCTGCTCGAGCAGAATCGTCGTTGCACCGGTGAAGTCTTTTTCGAATTCGCTGATGTTGCGAATGTCGGCTCCGCGAAACGCGTAGATCGACTGATCGCTGTCGCCAACCACAGTGAGCGAAGCCGGCTCGAGCACGGCACCCGTGCGCTGATCGACATTGGCGTGTTCAATCTCGACCGGTCGCGTCAACTCACGGATGAGCGAGTATTGCGCGTGGTTCGTATCTTGATATTCGTCGACCAGAATGTGGCGAAACTTTTTTTGGTAGACGGCGGCGACATCTGGAAACGCTCTGAACAGGTAAACCGTTTCTCCGATCAGGTCATCGAAGTCGAAAGCATTGTTGCGGCGAAGCTCGCCCTGGTACTGCAAAAACAGTTCGGCTATCGCTCGAGCCTTTGGGTCGCTCGTGTCGATATTGCGCGCATAGCTCTCTGCATCGCTCAACTCGTTCTTCGCGTTCGAGATTGCGGCGGCAACTCCGGCCGGAGTCAATCCGTGAACGTCTGCACCAGAGTCTTTGATTAGTCGCTTGAGAATTGCGCGCGAGTCTCCGCTGTCGTAGATGGTGAAGTTTTTGTCGTGACCCAAGCGTTCGCTCTCGCGACGAAGAATCGCAACGCAGGCCGAGTGAAAAGTCTTGATCCACATGCCCTCGGCACCTTCGCCAAGCAGGTGACGCACACGCTCGCGCATTTCGGCAGCGGCCTTGTTAGTGAAGGTGATGGCCAGGATCTGGCTCGGCCAGGCTTCTTTCTTAGCGAGCAGGTGTGCAATTCTGTGGGTTAGCACCCTGGTCTTGCCAGACCCGGCACCGGCCACAATCAGCAGGGCTGGGCCACGGTATTCAACGGCCGCTCGCTGCTGCGGGTTCAACCCGTCGAGCAGCTTTGAGCCGTCGTTCGGGGTCGAGAAGATTTCGAGTTCAGACATAACTAAGCAATCTTAGGAGTGGGCACAGACAGCGCAGGCGCTGCTATTCCCACTCGATGGTGCCTGGTGGCTTCGACGTAACGTCAAGAACAACTCGGTTGACGCCCGCAACTTCGTTTGTGATGCGGTTCGAAATCTTGGCGAGCAGGTCGTAAGGCAAGCGAGTCCAGTCGGCGGTCATTGCGTCTTCGCTAGAAACCGGGCGAAGCACAATCGGGTGACCATAAGAACGACCGTCGCCTTGAACGCCAACCGATCGAACATCGGCTAGCAAGACAACCGGGCACTGCCAGATTTCGCCGTCGAGGCCAGCGGCAGAGAGTTCTTCGCGAACGATTGCGTCTGCCTTGCGAAGCAGGTCGAGGCGCTCTTTGTTGACGGCACCAACGATTCGAATGCCAAGACCAGGCCCCGGAAACGGCTGACGCTGCACGATCTCATGCGGCAAACCCAGCTCGGCGCCGATGGCGCGAACTTCATCTTTGAAGAGCGTGCGAAGCGGCTCGACTAACTCGAACTGCAGGTCGTCTGGCAGCCCGCCAACATTGTGGTGACTCTTGATGCCAGCGGTTGCGCCGCCACCAGACTCAACAACGTCTGGGTAGAGCGTGCCCTGAACCAAGAACTTGATCGGGCGGTTGTCGGCGGCCGCCTCGGCAATTAGTGCCGCCTGGGCCTCTTCGAAGGTGCGAATGAACTCTCGGCCGATGATCTTGCGCTTGGTCTCTGGGTCGGTGACGCCCTCGAGCGCGTCTAAAAACTTCTGCTCGGCATCTACGACAACCAAACGGATGCCGGTGGCGGCCACGTAGTCGCGCTCGACCTGCTCGGCTTCATCCTGGCGAAGCAATCCGTGGTTGACGAAAACGCAGACCAGCTGGTCGCCCACTGCCTTGTGCACGAGGGCCGCGGCAACAGCCGAGTCGACACCGCCGCTGAGCCCGCAGATCACGCGGTCGTTGCCAACCTGCGCGCGAATCTTTTCGACCTGCTCTGCAATCACGTTGCCCGAGTTCCAGGTGGCCGGTATGCCAGCAGCTTTGTGCAAGAAGTTTTCGAGCACGTTCTGACCAAACTCCGAGTGCTTGACCTCGGGGTGCCACTGCACGCCGTAAATCTTTTTCTCACTGTTGGCAAAAGCGGCAACCGGGGTCGTGTCTGTCGAAGCGAGAACCTCGAAGCCCTCGGGCGCCTGCATAACCTGATCGCCGTGTGACATCCAGCAAATTTGCTCGGATGGCTGCCCCTCGAGAATTTCACCCGCTGCGGCTACGCGAAGTTCGGTTGCACCATATTCCTTTTTGCCGGTTGCATCAACTCGGCCGCCGAGTGCATTTGCCAAAGTTTGAAAGCCGTAGCAGATTCCGAGAATCGGAATTCCGAGTT
>JBEAWS010000066.1:0-4036 GCA_041160185.1 Actinomycetota bacterium | reverse complement strand
TGCTCGGTTAGCTAATCAATTTGGCGTTCGCCAAGTTTTAGGTCGAGGTCGGGAGTGACAACTCCCGGCCTCGTTGCCGTTAAGCGCACCAGGTATTTCTCGTTTTTCGGCGCAATGATTTTGACCCGGCCGACATTGATCGAGCTCAGGGTGGCCACTGCGATATCGATAAAGTTTGCTAGCTCTGACGCAGGCTCTGTTTCTGACTCATCAATCAGGGTTACCTCAACCTGTCGCTTTCTGGCTTCGGCAACTGCCACGCGCAACTCAGGTGTGACGAGCCGGCCGCCGGAGATTTCATCTTCAAGAATCTGAGCGAGTTCTGAGTAGCCGGATTGTTGAACCTCACTGAACTTTTCGCCGCTGGCAATTTCTCTTAGCGCAGGCAGCGCTTTAGAGATGGCGTCGTTCACTCGCAAACGATGTTCTTCTCTTGCAGTTTCTGCCAGAGCGGTGCCGATTTCTTCTTCGACTCTCAGTTTCTGTAGCTCGATGATTTTTTCTTCAGCGCGGTCGAGCCCGGTCGAAATAGCAATGGTTGCAAAGACCAGCAAGATTGCTCCGACCAAACCGCTGCGCGAGACATAATCAAGCCCGCCCCACCAAAACACCTGTGCTGCGAGAATTACGATTCCAGCGATGCCAAGGGCTAGTTGTCTGCGAATTGCCATCGCGCCAAACAGCACGGCCAAAGCCGTGACATACCAGGTGCTGTAGTCACCGATAACTTCGCCGATGTGAGTCATTTGCAACACCGCGGGAATGTAGAGCGCCGCGGCGATATTGAGCCAGGCTGCCCAGTTGCTCAGTCGAACTGACTTAAACGCCAGCGTGGTGACGAGCAGGCAAACTTGAAAGAGCAGGTTGGTGCTCAGAGCCCACAGGTAGTCATTGAAGTGGTCGAAGCGTAGAAGACCAAACAGATTCTGGAACGAACCAAAGGTGATTGCGATGACAGCCAGCCAGCGGCGAGAGATTTGAATCATGGGCTGCTCCACTCAAAGACCCAGGTTGCTCCCTCACCGGGTGAGCTATTCAGATGAGCGCTGACCCCCAGGGTCTCTAATCGCTTGAAGATCGCCAGTCGAACACCCAGTCGATTGCGCGGAACGCTAGACATTCTGAAGCCGGGGCCGTTATCGACGACTATAACCTTGAGCGATTTACGCGCCGAGCTGAGCGTTACCTTTCGACTCGTCGCCCCGGGTGCGTGCACGAGCGAATTGTTGAGCGCCTGAAAGGTGGCCTCGGCAATCGCGACAGCCACCTCGAATGGCACCTGCAAATCGACCGGCGACTTAGTTTTCACCTGAACAAATGTGCTTCGGCGTTCGATGGCAGCGCTGAGGCTTTCAAACAGCGCTTGCGACGAAATGTGCTCGCGGGCCACTGGATCGCGCGCCGCCTCACGCTCGAGTCGGGTGATTGCCACGGTCGCCGATTTTGCGGCGGCAAGACGTTCGGCATCAGAGCTGGCTTCGGCTGCGGCATCGAGTGAGGCAATCACGCTGTCGTGCACGATCGAGTTAACTTTGGTTCTCTCAATTTGCAAGACATCGAGAAATGCGCGTTCGAGGCGGGCTTTCGAAAGCGACGCGAACTCTTGGTCAGCCTGGGCGGCACGGTGACGCAAGAACATAACCAAAAGCGAAACAGATGACGAGAACAGAAAACTGTAGATTGCATCTTCGACAGCAAGCACGACGTCGTCACTTGCTCCGAAAGGTGATAGCCGAAGTATCAACCAAACCAAAGGCATGGCCACCAAGAAAACGATTGCGGTCGTTCGCTTGAATGCGCCCGTTGCAGCAAGCGAGGCAAACCCGACCGCCCACCAAATCCATGGTTTGAAATCTGCTGGAAGGGCAGAGAAATCAACGACCTGCAGAGGCCAGGCAATCAAAGTTGCGAGCGTAGTGAAGAGAATTGCTCGATACCAGAAGCGCATGTTTCCCAACCAGAAGGCCGCAGCAATTGAGCCGAGCAGCGAAATCATCAGCGCCGAAAAGAACAGATAAAACAGCGGTTGATTCAGAAGCGGCAGCTGCCGAAAGCCGTTGGTCATCACATCGATCGACAGAGCTGCTGCTGCCACGGCGAAGGTTTTTGCGAGCAGGTCGTCAACTCGACCAAGCGCAATTGGCGCTGGTGCCGAATCAAGCAAACTGGACATCCTTAGAAGACTAAGTCAAACCCGCGACACGACCGGGCTCGAAACCGAGTTGTTACTTTCGAACCAACGAAACAACCGCTTCTACGTGATGGGTATGCGGAAACAGGTCAAAGGCCCTGAACGCAGCGATTTCATAGCCGCCAGCCAGCAAGGCCTTTAGGTCTCTGGCGAGGGCCACCGGGTCGCAGGCCACATAAACAATCTGCTGCGGCGCTAGGTCGACCAGAAGCCCAACCACCTTGGCGCCTGCGCCGGCGCGAGGAGGGTCGAGCACGACGGTCGCATCCTTGAATGAAGCGCCCTGCTGCATGGCCCGCTGCTGATCTTGCAAAAAGCGATCAACCTGGGCGCAAACCGCCTTGGCCTTTGGCATGTCAGCGATGTTCAAGGTGGCATCTTCGGTGGCGCGCTTGAACGCCTCGACCGTGGTCACCCGCGTTTCGTTGCCGAAGCGCGAAGCCAAAGAACTCGCAAACAATCCGACGCCGCCATAGAGGTCTAAATTGTTCGCCGACTTATTGAAACCCGCATCGTCGATCATGTCGATCACTGTCTTGGCGAGCAGGTCGGCAGCCTTGCGGTGCACCTGCCAGAAACCACCGCCAGAAATTCTGAAGGTTCGCCCAGCGGCACGCTCAACCAAGCGTTCGTCGCCCTTGATCTTTTCGTCGACCTTCCACTGCAGCTGACCGGTGTTCGAAGCAGAGATGTCTATCTTCTTGACGCCAGACCAGTTCTTTGAGTGCAAGCCAGCCTCGCGAATCTCTTCGAGGGCAAGTGGCAAATCGCGAACCAAGACAACGTCGTGGCTGCGTTCCATGTATGGGCCGGCATCGCCAAACTCGTTTACGTGAAGTTGAATGCGCGTGCGATATCCGAGGCCGTTGCTTTCGTTGTCGCCCTCGACCGCTTCAACTTCAACGCGGCGTTCGATGCCTGCCATGCGCTGAAGCGCTTCTTCGATTACGTCGGCCTTCAACTCGCGCTGACGCGAAAGTTTGATGTGGCCAAACTCGGCACCCCCTGCACCGCCGACACCGGCTTGATCCCAGACGTGTTCAACGCGGTCTGGCGAGGCCACCAAAATCTCTTGTGGTTCTGCGCGACAGAACGCTCCGCCGCGATCTTCGTAGACCAGGGCGCGCACCTTCTCGCCAGGCAATACGTGCGAGACAAAAACCACTCGCCCCTCGTGTCGAGCCACGAAGATTCCGCCGTGTGCAACTTTTTCGATGTCGAGTTCGAGCACGCGACCTAGCCAATTGGTGTCTGTATTCACTAGACAAGTGTGCCAGAGTATTTTCATGACTCAATTGGTTCTGGCGAGCACTTCGCCCGCGCGACTTACTTTGCTGCGCAACGCGGGAATCGAGCCAATCACCATCGCCCCCGGTGTCGACGAAGACGCGGTTGCCGCGCGAGCAGAAGCCATGGGATTGATCGCCGGCACCGCAGACATGGTGCACGTGCTCGCGAAGGCCAAGGCCGAGGCAGTTTTGAACCACACGGATGCCTTCGGCAAACTCATCATTGGCTGCGACTCGTCGCTCGAGTTCGACGGCCAGTCGCTCGGCAAGCCGCACGACCCCGAGGTCGCTCGCGAGCGCTGGAAGCGGATGCGCGGCCGGGCCGGCGTGCTGCACTCTGGGCACTGGGTCATCGACAACCGCAATCCGATCGAGGGCGTTTCACCGCCAGCCGCCGGGCGCTCCGCCAAGACCATCGTGCACTTCGCCGACCTGAGCGACGCCGAGATCGACGCCTACGTGGCAACCAGCGAACCACTGCTCGTGGCCGGAGCTTTCACGATTGACAGTTTGGGTGGGGCGTTCATCCGTGCAATTGAAGGCGACCCGCACACCG
>JBEAWS010000021.1:0-2521 GCA_041160185.1 Actinomycetota bacterium | reverse complement strand
CGTGGCCGCGAGCCTTGACGATGTCAACAGCCTCGGCAAGCGGAATGCGCGGAAACGGAACGCTCGGCACAACAACATCAACATCGAAGAGACGCTGGATTTCTTCGCCGTGCTTTTCTTTCACTGCACTGATAGCGCGAACCAAGAGCTGCTCTTGAATTGCCATGACGTCTTCGTGCGAGTCGATCCATGAGACTTCGATATCGACCGAAACGAACTCGGTTGCGTGACGCGAGGTGAAAGACGGGTCGGCACGGAATACCGGACCAATCTCGAAGATGCGACCGAAGCCGGCCATCATCGCCATCTGCTTATAGAACTGAGGGCTCTGTGCCAAGTAGGCGTGAGTCTCGAAGTATTCGAGCTTGAACAACTCTGCGTTCGACTCTGAAGCCGAAGCCATCAACTTGGGTGAGTGAATCTCAACGAAGTTGTTCTCGTTCCAATACTCGCGCCAGGCGTGCTCGATGGTGGTCTGAATCTTGAAGACCAGGTTCATCTCTGAACGGCGAAGATCTAAGAAGCGCCAGTCGAGACGCTTGTCGATCGAAGTGTCGTCGGCAATCGGGCTGATCGGGTCGGCAAGTGTCACAATCTCGATGTCGTCGAGCTGAATCTCGAGGCCACCGAGCTTGACGCGCTCGTCGTGAATCAAACGACCGTGAACCCAAATGAAAGAGCCAGCGGTGAGGGTAGAAATCTTGGCCGCCAGTGCGTCGTTTTCGTCAGGCTCGTCGCCAACTACCGGGCGAGGGTAGGTGACCTGAACGTCACCAGACTCGTCGCGAAGAATTACAAACTGGATGCGCTTCTGGTCGCGCAGCTTCTCAACCCAGCCACCAAGAACAACCGGCCCATCCTGGCTAGCGGCCAGATCCTTTACGAGAGTGCGGTCACGCATGTCATCCTTGCTTTCTTGCTGAGTGTTGCCTGAAGAGGCGTCTGGCCCCAAGTTTACTCGCGGGTAGACTTGACCCATGCCCGCCGAACGCCTACATCTGGTTCGCCACGGTGAGGTTCACAACCCCGGTGGCGTTCTTTACGGACGCCTTCCGCACTTTCACCTGAGCGAGCGAGGCGTTGAGATGGCGAAAACCGCAGCTCAGGCCCTCAAAGCACTAAACCGACCGATTTCACGGATTGTCTCGTCGCCACTGCTTCGCACCCAGCAGTCGGCCGAGCCAATCGCCGAGCACTTTGGGCTCGATGTCATCACAGACCAGCGCCTGATTGAACCACACAACGTATTCGAGGGGCGTAAGCTCAGCGCCAAGCACCTGGCCATTCGCCCGCACCTCTATTTGCACCTGCGCAACCCAAATACTCCGTCTTGGGGTGAAAGCTACGAGTCAATCGTGACTCGCATGTTTGAAGCCATGGATGAGATCGCCAAAGAGGTCGAATCTGGAGACGCCGTGTTGGTTACCCACCAGCTGCCGATCTGGATGGTGCATCGCAAGACTTCTGGGGTGAGGCTCGCGCACAGCCCAAAACAGCGTCGCTGCGGATTGTCTTCGATAACGACCTTTGAGCGTCGCAACGGCGACTGGGTAGAGGTCGAATATCTTGACCCTGCCGCCGATGCCGGTGCGCGCGACAAAGGTGCGGTGTGATGGTGGCGAACAAACTGCTTCGCGGTGCACTTGCCGCCGCGCTCGCGGTAGCGCTTTCATTTTCGGTTAGCGGTTGCGCCAACGATTCACTCGCAGATCAGTTCAAGGCCGGTGGCAACAAAAACTACATCGCCGGTGACGGCACAGTTTCAGAATTTGCCGAAGCCAATCGCGGCAAACCGGTTTCTTGGGCTGGACCAACCGAGAGCGGCGGAATTCTCAAGAGCGATCAACTCACTGGCGTTGTTGTAGTCATGAACTACTGGTATGCCGGTTGCGCGCCTTGCCGAGCAGAAGCACCAGACCTGGTTGAAGTGAACAAAATGTTTATCGGCAAAAACGTTCAGTTTGTTGGTGTCAACGTTCGCGACTCTGCTGCCACGGCTCTTGCATTCGACCGCACCTTTAACATCACTTGGCCTTCGATTCTCGATTCACAAAGCGGTTCGGTGCTTCTCGCATTCACCGGATTGGTCACTCCGCAAGCTGTGCCGACCACTCTCGTGATTGACAAAAAAGGTCGAGTAGCTGCTCGAGTTCTCGGTCAGGTTGAAGCCAGCACGCTCAAAGCTCTAATTCAAAGAGTGGTCGACGAAAAGTGAATCTAGCCGAACAAATTCTTGGCGGCTCAATGTTCGTCGCAATTCCGATTGCAATTTTTGCCGGCCTCGTCTCATTCCTGAGCCCGTGTGTCTTGCCACTTGTGCCCAGCTACCTTGGTTTCGTTTCGGGCAACGCTGCACCGAAATCACGCATCGTACTTGGCACGGTGTTGTTTGTTTTAGGTTTCTCGGCCGTGTTCGTTTCACTCGGCACGGTCTTCGGCGTCTTTGGCGCTCGGCTCTATGCCTTTAGCTCGATGATTCAGCCGATTCTCGGAGTAATCGTGATCTTGCTCGGCCTCGTGA
>JBEAWS010000115.1:0-19528 GCA_041160185.1 Actinomycetota bacterium | reverse complement strand
CCCCAAAGCAACAAAACGATAGCCAGGATGATTAGCCATTCCCAACCTCTAAGTCCTGCCATTTTTGAGCTCGCTCTCTTGATTTTCAATGGTTTCTAGTCTGGCTATAAGCCTACGCTGTCTGCGCTCGGCAGCCAGTTCTCTGGATTTCACCAGTTTTGCCCGCTCAATCAGGTGCACATTCACGTCATCCAGCAGATTGTCATTTGGGCGTTCGTAGGTTGCCTTTGTGTTCACCGCATCGGCCAGGGCGGTTGCTTTGGCAATCAGGGGCTTGCTGACCTCATAGGCAGACTTAGCTTTCTTGAAAAGTCTGTAGCCCAGGTAACCAAGGTAAACAGCAGAGCCCACTCCCAGCGAGATCCAAATTGTGGCAAGCGCCAAGCCGTCCATTACTCGGCCTCTGGCAAGTTCTCAGGGTCGCGACCGAGAGCGGTCAGCGCATAATCGCGCACGGCCTGTCGAGCGTTAGCTGGCTCTAGAACCCGCGCTGCCCCACCGTAACTTGAAATGACCTTGCCCAGGTATGGCAGGTAACCGATTTTGATGTCGGCGGTGATGATGTTGGTTTTTGAGTTCTCTCGAATGTTCTCAGCAGCGAAGTCGCCGAGCAGCGAATATGCCTCAGGGGTGACTTCGACGGTTACTGTGACGTCGGTCTCGCTGCTGAGATATTCGGCCTCTTCGATATCTTGAATGTTCTTGGCTTCTTCGCAGATTTCAGTTTCGAGCTCGATTGCCGAACCCATGTGATCGAGCCTGAAGGTTCTCAACTCGTTGTGAATCAGGCAGTAACCGCGCAGAAACCAAATGTTTCCGCGAAGATCGAGCCGCACCGGGTCGATTTGTCTGGTGCTGGTTTCGCCACGGATGTTTCGGTAGACACACTCGATGCGATGACGGTTGAACATGGCCGAGCGAATAACTGCGACGTCTGAGTCGATTGCGCCCGGCTTGTAGTGAATTGCAGCGGGCCTGCTGTCGGTGCTTCCGCGCGCAATAATGTCGAGCAGTTCTGCGATTTCGCTCTCGCTAGAGAACTCTGGAAGGGTGGCAAGAATGCTGAGTCCAGAAGCCAAAGCTGAGGCCTGTCGGGCAGAGAGTTTTGGTGCCTCTTCAATTCCGCGTGCTTCCAAACGCGAAATGATGCCTTCGTCGTCCAACTTATCGACATCAAAGAGGTAGTAGCCGTGCTCATGTTCTGATTTGTCCATGACTGCGACTGAATTTAGCGCTTTGAGGGAATCTCTAATCAGCGACTCGGAGACTTTAAAGTGGGCCGCGACGTCTGAAATCATCACATCGTCATTTCGCATCAAATAGCCGATCAGCGGCAAAATGAGGTTGAAGCGGTCGAATGCGTCTGGGTTGTTTTTATTACTCATGAGCTGTGGCCACCTTTTCGAATCCGAGACGTATCGCTTCGTTGAGCGATTTAGGCTCGAGCACCTCGAAGTCGCCCGCATAGTCGCGAAGTTCGTCGGCGAGCAACGCCAGATCCATGTAGTGAATGCGCAGCTCTTGTATTTCGCTATCGTCGCTGGCGTTCATGTCAAAGTGAAACCATGCCGAGGAATCTCGCTGAACCCGCAGAATCGCTAGGTTGCCGGAGATGTGAGCATCGAGTTGCGATTGAAGCTCGTCGATTTGCTGCTGGGTGGGTGCATCGAACTCGACTTCCGAAAGCTTTACATCCGAGACAATTCGTTTGAGCAAAAAGTTTCGCATTTCGCCACGAACGACATCGAAGCCCTGCACCAGCCATTGGTTCTCGATATGAGAGATTCGCCAGGGTTGCAGAGTTCGGGTCTCGGGTTCATCTTGATCTGGCCGACGGTAAGAAAAAGTAACCTGCTTGTTCTCGGTTACCGCTCTGGTTAAGGGCGCGAAGGCGCGTGAGTGAGTCTTGATGCGAGGCGCGAACGCAATAATGTCTGAACTTGGTGAAGCAGTGCCGAAAGCGCGCAATCGGTCAAGCCCTCTCGCCGCATCGCTCGATAGTGATGCCTGGCGCCAAACCGATGCCGCGAGCTGCAGCAGCTGCAGTTGCTTGGCGCTTAGTTTCACATCTTCCGGCCAACGAAAACCGGCCGGTTCGATTATGTAGCGCGACTCTTGGTTGTCATCCATGTCGGACGGCAAAATGCGGGTCTCGAGCTTGATTCCGCTCTTCAACAGCGCTTTCTTGTCGCGTTCGAACTTTCTATTGAGAGCATCGACTGAACCACCGGCTGCCAGGTGATTGCGGTAGTCGCGAATCGCAACGTAGAGCTCTGCTTTGGTCATACCGATGTTTGTCGAGATGAGAGCCAGGGTTAGATTTAGCAGCCGCTCGGCAGGATCTTCTGGGTCTTGCTCCCACTCATCTGCTTCGCTCATCTGCTCCCCCTAGTTTTTTGATGCTTTGTCTACACCCAAAATGTCTATCACGAAAACCAACGTCGAATTGGCTGGAATCGAGTCTGAAGCCTGATCTCCATAGCCGGCGCTCGGTGGAATGACCGCAAGTACCTGAGAGCCAACCACAGCTCCATCCAAGGCGTCAACGAAACCTTTGATGAATCCTGTCTCGGTCAGGTCCCACTGAACCGGTGCTCCGGTATCCCAGGATGAGTCGAACTTCGCGCCAGAACTCCATAGAAAGCCGCTGTAGTGCAGGGTGACCTTGTCGCCGATCTCGACTGTCTCGCCGCGACCCTTGATTAGGTCGAGAATCTTGAGTTCTGAGGGTGCTTGGCTCTTCGGGATCTGCACGCCGGGCTGCCCCGATGGCGCTAGAACGACGGTGGGCATTCCGGTCTGCGGAGCCTGGGCCTCGCCTACCGCCTTTGGAAGGTAAACCCGCTGCAAATCAATAACGAAAATCAAATTGTCGGTCGGGGTAATGCCGCTGGCTGGATCGCCCTTGGCATCGTGTGCCATCAGGGCTGGAATCAAAATCGCAACTCGTGAGCCTTCTTTAACTCCCGAGAGCGCGTGGCAAAAGTCGAGTCTCTGCCCGGTTGTGAAGAACTGAGCGACCGCATCGGTTCCATCAAACTTTGATGAAGCGAACTCATTTCCGTTGGCTGCGTTAAAGGCAACGTATTCAAACTTGACCTGAGCGCCACCCTTGAATGCCGGGCCGCTTCCCTCAATCAAAACCTTGGTTTCGATCTCGTTAGTGGTTAGCGGTGAGGTGAAGGTGACGGTTGGTTTGCTGCCGAAGTCACCGGTTGCGTTGATTGAGGCCGAAGCTTCACCCGTGGTGTACTTCGCGCAAACTTCGGGCAAGGCCGCGTAATCTGCGGCTAAACCTGTTGGCCCAGCTGCGCAACCAGAAATTGATGCGGTCACAACAATGAGTGCCGCTGCGAAAAGTTTGCGCAAGTGATTACCTTCTGTTCAGTTGATTTAGTTTAGCTTCGAGACTAGTTGTCTTGTTCCAGGCGGGCTTTGGCCGTTGCGTTTGCATTTCGAACCGTCTTGCGAAGTTTCTTGTCGCTCACTGCACGTTCACCCAGGTGGTCCGGGTTCCAGGCGGCAAGATCCTCATCGCTGAATTCGGGCTTCTGCTTTCCCTTGAACCTCGGTAGCACAGTGCCCGGAGCTAACCTTCTCGCGGTCACCAAGAACCCGGTGTGACCAATCATCCTGTGATCTGGTCGAACGGCAAGACCCTGAAGGTGCCAGGTTCTGAAAAGTGTCTCGAAGGCTTCTGGTTCTGCAAAGTGCGCACTTGCCTTGAGTGCCTCGGTGAATCTTGAAAGTTGGGTAACGGTTGCCACGTAGCCGATGATCAGCCCACCTGGAACCAGCGCTTCAGCTGCCTCTTCAACGCACTCCCAAGGTGCGAGCATATCTAGCACTACTCGGTCAGCCTCATGGGTCTTGATGACTTCAGCAAGTCGCTGCTGCAGATCGCCGATGTGAATCTGCCAATTCTTTGGCTGGTAACCAAGTTGGCTCACGGCGTTCGCCATGGCGATTTCGGCGAACTCGGAGCGACGCTCGAATGAGTCAAGGCGCCCGGTCGGGCCGATGGCGCGCAGCAGGTACATGCTGAGCCCGCCAGAACCAACCCCGGCTTCGACCACTCTGGCTCCAGGAAAAATGTCGCCGAGCGTGACGATCAGCGCCGAATCCTTTGGGTAGATGATGTTGGCTCCGCGCGGCATTGACAAAACGAAATCGGTTAGCAGAGGCCGAAGCGCAAGGTACTCGATGCCGTTGTGGTTCTTAATCACCGAACCTTCGAGCTGGCCAATGATGTCATCGTGCTTGAGCTCACCTCGGTGAGTGCCGAAACTGCCGCCGAGCTCGAGCGTGATTGTGTTCAGCCTGCCCTTTGGACCGGTAAGTTGAACCCGGTCGCCGACCCGAAACGGGCCGCGGGGCAGGTTGTGTTGCTCAGTCAGTTTGGGCTCGCTTCTCTCGCAGCAAAATAGCAAAATCTTCGGCGGTGACTCCGCTCAGGGTTGGCCAGATAAGTCTGCCCTCTTGTTCGGGCAGATTCACGATATTTGGAATTCCAATTGCAATGGCGCCAGACGCTTCGGCCGAGGTGAGGCCGGTAACTGAATCTTCGATAGCAATGCACTCCTTGATGTCGACACCGAGAAGTTCGGCCGCACGCAAATATGGCTCGGGGTCTGGCTTGCCTTTGGTTACGTCGTCGCCGGCGACCACGATGTCAAAGCGCCCCATCGGCAGCCTATTGGCCACGGATAGCGCCATTCGTCTCATCGACATGGTCACCAGGGCCGTCTTTATGCCCTTCTGTTGCAAGTCATCTAGAAGTTCGAGTGCTCCTGGTCGCCAGACTGTATTCGCGTCAAGTTTGGCAATCACCGAGTCGGTTAGCAGTTCGGTGATTTGTGAGGGCGTTAGGTCGATCCCCAATTTCTCCTTTATCAGCGAGGTGCTTTGGTAGAGGCTCATACCAATCAGCTGTTCGCCGTCGTCAGAGGTCCACTTCTCGCCCCAACTGGCCGCCAGCTCCTGTTCGCTGCTCAGCCAGTGGTGCTCCGAGTCGATTAGGGTGCCATCCATGTCAAATAGCACGGCGGCGGGATAGGCGTTAGACATGCGTCAATTTTACCCGTGCGATTCGCCTAATGTTTAGGTGAGAGATTTGGAGTTCGGTTTGGCAAACCCGTTTTTTGAGGGCAAGACCCTAATTGTCGCGTTCGAGGGCTGGAATGACGCAGCCGAGGGTGCGAGTGGTTTGCTGAAGCACCTGGTTCTCGAGTTAGATGCCGAGGTTGTGGCCGCGGTTGATCCCGAGGATTACTACGATTTTCAATTCTCGCGACCGACCGTTTCGAATGACGAAAATGGGAACCGCGAGATAACTTGGCCGGGAGCCGAGCTGTTGCGAACCTCGAAGACGGCCGCCGAAGAAAATCCACGATTTGCCGACCTCTACTTCTTGCTAGGCAATGAACCGGCGCGACGCTGGAAATCGTTTGCCGCCGAAGTAATGGAATTCATCGAAGACTGCGAAATCGATCAGGTGATTTTTCTAGGTGCGGTTCCATCAGACAGTCCGCACACGAGATCAATTAAGGTTTCGCGATCGAGCCAGAGCGCAGCCATTCGAAAGCAACTAAACATTGAGCCGAGCGATTACGAGGGTCCGGTTGGCATCATTTCGGTGCTTGCGATGTCACTAGAAGAGGCAGCCATCCCATCGGTTGCTCTCTGGGCACCTGTACCCCACTACGTTCACAACTCACCATCACCAAAAGCAACGTTCTCGCTGATGATTGAACTCGAGACACTTCTCGGTTTGCAATTCGATCACGGAACACTCGCCGACGATGCATTTGCCTGGGAACGAGGAATTGACGAGTTGGCCGAGAATGACGAAGACTTGGCCGCCTATGTTAGCCAACTTGAGTCGGCGAGAGATGCGGCCGACGAGAGCGCCGGCAGCGCCGAGTCGCTTGCGCTTGAGTTCGAAAAGTTTTTAGCTCAAGAAGACGACGGCAAAGATCGCTAGCCTAGGCAACCAAAGCGCCGGTGCTTAGCAGCCCGAGCAAAGCGAAACCAACCGCTAATCTCCAAATCACAAACGGCAGGAAAGAACCGCGACTTAGATAGCGAAGGAATCCGACGATCACGGCGAAGCCGACCACGAAAGAAACCACCGTTGCTAAACCGGTTGCAGCGAGGTCGCTCGGGGCGAGATTCTGATAGGTGGTCGCGAATTCAAAAGTGCCGCTGGCAACAACAGCCGGAATCGCGAGCAGAAAACTGTAGCGAGCGGCGGCCTGTCTGTTGTAGCCGAGCAAGAGTCCCATCGAGATTGTTCCGCCCGATCTCGAAACACCTGGGATAACCGCCAGGGCTTGGGCTAATCCGAACAACAGGCCATCCCTGGTTGAAAGATTTTCAATCGACTTGGTTTTCGGCCCGAAGCGATCGGCGAGAGCTAGAACAATTCCAAAGACAATCAACATCACCGCGACAATCCAGAGATTTCGAAGCTGATTCTCAATTTGGTTTTTGAAAACCAATCCGACGACAACCACCGGCAAGCTGCCGATGATAACCAGCCAACCCATTTTTGCGTCGGCTCGTTGACCTTCCGTCATTGAGGCTCGATTGAATAACGAGATAAACCAAGCCTTGGCAATGCGCAAGATATCTTTGAAGAAGTAGATGACCACTGCCGCTTCGGTGCCGAGCTGAATTGTGGCTATGAAGGCCGTTAGCTGCGGTCTACTCATTTGGTCGAGACCGAGCAGTTGGCTTGCGATTTGAACGTGTGCGCTTGAAGAAATTGGCAGAAACTCGGTTAAGCCTTGAACGATGCCGAGAATGATCGCATCAAAAAAGTTCAATCAGACTCTTCTTCGTTGTCTGCTAGCTCGAATGGCAGCCATTCTTCGAATTTCTCGTCGACCGACTCTTCGTAGTCGAGAAAAGATTCCTTCAAAACTTCATATGCGTGCTGCACCGCTGGGTCATCCTCGGAGCGCTTGCTGCTCATTGCCTCGAAGTGTCTCTCGAGGGCTGCAATCAACTGTTGCAATGCGAGTCTCGGATCGGTAGCCATAAGCCCAAACTACCCTGCATACAGCCCTTTCGTGGTGATATCGCACTCCCCTCGCCAAGTGTGTTCGTGCTACCATCTACTCTTGTCGCCGAGTTGAAAAACTCAATCACTCGTCCGGGTGGCGGAATGGTAGACGCGCTAGCTTGAGGTGCTAGTCCTCTTCGGGGGGTGTGGGTTCAAGTCCCATTTCGGACACGTAGCTTGAGACAGCTAAACCAAAAACCCCGCATCCACATGCGGGGTTTTTCGTTTCTGCGCCATTTACACTTGGATGATGTCGGACCAAGCCACCTCAATTAGCGCGGCTGCCGCGTACTCAATTGACATGGCTCGCGAGATGCTCGCTGGCAAAAAGATTGTTGCGCTGACCGGAGCCGGACTCAGCACCGACTCGGGAATTCCCGATTATCGCGGACAGGGACGAGTGGCGCGGCATCCGATGACCTATGACGTCTTCATGAGTTCGCACGAAGCCAGGGTTCGATACTGGGCCAGAAGCTATGTTGGCTGGAGTCGCATCGCCGATGCCCGCCCAAATCTCGGGCACAAGGCTCTCGCGCTGGCGCAATCCGTGGGTCGTGTCGGGCAAATCATCACTCAGAATGTCGATGGGCTTCATCAGGCTGCCGGTTCTCAGGCCGTGATCGATCTTCACGGCAGGCTCGATCGGGTCATCTGCACCGCTTGCAAGAAAATCATCAGCAGAAAAGATTTGGATGCAACTCTTCGAGCGCTGAATCCTTCGGTTAGCAAGAATCAGAGCATTGAGTTCACCCCCGACGGCGACGCAGAGGTTGAGATCTCGGATGACTTTCAGATTCCAGATTGCGCGAGCTGCCATTCGGTTCTAAAACCCGATGTGGTCTTTTTTGGTGAGAACGTGCCAGTAGATCGATCAGAGGCTGCAATGAATGAGCTTGAAGCCTCGGAAGCCCTCCTTGTTGCCGGAACTTCGCTGACCGTGAATTCGGGAATGCGATTTGCTCGAGCCGCTGCCAAACAGGGAAAACCAATCGTGATCGTAAACTTGGGGCCGACCCGAGCAGATGAGTTGGCGGTTGCCAAGATTGAGGCAAACACTTCGCTCACCCTCGAAAGGCTACTAATTGGCTAAAACAGTTGTTGGGTTGCTGAGACACGGGCAAACAGATTGGAACATTGATTTTCGCCTGCAGGGTGTGACCGATGTTGCGCTCAACGAAACCGGAATTGAACAGGCTAGGTTGGCTGCTTCTGCGCTGAATTTAAACGACTGGGATTTCATCGCCAGTTCACCTCTTTCACGCGCTAGAGACACGGCGGATATCGTGGCAGGTCGCCTAAACATTCCAGAGGTCGCGGTTCTGCCGCTGTTGCTAGAGCGTTCGTTTGGCGAAGTCGAAGGCATGCTTTACGAAGATTGGAAAGCGAACTATCCAGACGGCATCGCTCCAGGCGGCGAAACCGAGGAGCAACTGCACGCCCGAACTCTTCTGCTGCTTGACGAATTGCTTGAAACCTACCGCGGCACGAGAGTCTTGGCCATTAGTCACGGTGCCTTGATTCGCAAGGTGGTCAACCTTCTAAGTCAGGGCGAATTTCCTCTGGTCAACCAGAGAATTGCAAATGCCTCGTTGAGCATTATTGTTCACGAAGATTCAAGCTGGCGTCTCGAGAGCTACCAGCCGCAAGCACTGAAACCCTCAACCAGTTAGTAAGCGGCAGGGCTAGAGGCTAGTAGAGAGAGTTAATCGCCTCGATCAGTTCGTCGGCCGATGCTTCCCAGTTGAACTTCTGCGCCTGCTTCAAAGATTCGCGACTGCGAGTTTGCCAAGCTGACTTCGATTCAAGCTGCAGCACGCTTTTGGCGAAGTCGGCCGGTGACTGCGGGTCAAAGAAAATTGCAGCCGAACCACCAACCTCTCTGAAGATTTCGATGTCGCTGATGATTGCTGGGCAACCGCGACCCATGGCCTCAATCACGGGAATCCCAAAACCTTCGTCGAGCGAAGCCGATACCAAAGCCACTGCCCCATCCAGGTGTTTCAGATATTCGACATCGGTCACGCCATCGTGAAAAACGATGTTTCCCGACTTGTTCAGTTTCGCGAGTTCCTCGCGTCTTTCGCCGGTGATGCGGCTCAGCAGGTGCAGTTCATAGTTAGGTAGCTGATCCATTGCCGAAGCCAGAGTGTCGACGTTCTTGTAGTCCATGAAGCTACCCATGTAGACGAGCTTTTGCTGACCGGTTGGTCTGCTGTGCGCTACCGTGTGCTGTTCGTCGTTGTGCGCTGCTGCGTTGTAAACCACATGGATGGGTCGCCTGGTGAGCCGGTGCTTGGTGATCAGAGCTTTGGTAGTTTGCGAAACGGTCACCACCGCATCGGCCGCGTTTAGCAGAACCCGCTGTGGCCAGTAGATGCTGTGAAAGATGCGCCAGCCGATTCTGATTAGCAAGGGCAGACTCGGCGGAGCTGCCGGGTGTGAGTAGTAAATCAGGTCGTGAAGTGTCAGCAGCAGTTTGTATCGTCGCAAGATTGTGCCCATGGTCTGCATGGGTGAAAAAACCAGCTTTGCTCCCAGGCGATTCAGCCTTGCGGCTAGAACTGCTTCGCCGAGAAGCGAAGTCGGATCGCTGAGTTTGATGTGCTTGATGCCTTTGGGCAGAGACTCGAGCTGTCTCAGGTCTGACACGATCGCAATCGTGTCGATGCGCTTGCTGATTGCTGAACAAAGTCCAGCAGAGAATCTGCTGATTCCATCGTGATGGTCGACCCGAATGTAGCGGGCGTCAAAATACAGGGTGTCGCGAACTTCAGGCTTCAGCTCAGTCATCTCTGGCATCCATCCAGAGTTCGATGGCTTCGGCTATGCCCCGAGGAACTTCGTAGTGGGTCAAGTGGCCAACCGAGTCGAACTCAACAAGCTTCGAGCCAGAAACCATCAAAGATTCGAAGAGCCTGTTCTGTTCGCTTACCGAGGTGATGTCGTCACGCTGCCCGATTAGCATCAGCACCGGTCGTTTGAATGCCGAAGAAAAATCGCCGACGCAGTGTGAAATTGAAGCCGCGTATGCCTGAAGCGCGACGGTTCTGCTGAAGAAGTCATTAAAGTTTTGGTCGTGCTGCTCGTGAATCCAGCGCCGCAACTGCTTATCGCGAGACTTGGTCATGACGATGCTCATACCTCTGACCATAGGCCAGCTCTTCAGAAGGCCAACTCCCAAAGTTTCTGGCAGAACCTTTGCCAGCCAAAAGAAAGATCGAGTCGCTGCCGTTGCGGCCGCCCTCGGCCCGCCGAGCGCCGGTGAAGAGACGGGGTTCTCGAGAATTAGCGACTCAATTCCATCGAACTCGGCCGCGTAAGCCGAAACGACAATGCTTCCGAACGAGTGGCCCAGCAAGTGCGGCTTTCGAGTCAGTTCGAGAGCTTCGATGAAGCCGTTAAGCCAAGTCGCATAATCTGCGATGGCGTGTGCCGCTTTCAGCGGTTGGCTGCTTCCGAAACCCGGCAGATCGGGAATGTAAACGTCGCTGTTTCTCAGCGCACCGGCGATTGCTTCAAGCCCGTGATGGTTGCCGCGGTATCCGTGAATCATGACTAAAGCGCTTTTATCGTCAGACCCAAACTCGGCAGGGTAAAACCAATAAACGGTTTTTGAATCGCCGACCAAGATTTCTCGGCGCTCGCCTCGGGCCCGCGCTTCTTGCGCAAGTTTGCTCTGCTCGATCGTCTCTAGCATCAGACCGAAAAGTACTTTGCTTCGGGATGATGCAGAATCATCGCATCTGTTGACTGCTCGGGATGAAGTTGGAGTTCTTCAGAAAGCACGACGCCGATTCGCTCGGGTTTAAGCAACTCGATCAGTTTGATTCTGTCTTCAAGGTTCGGGCAGGCTGGGTAGCCGAAGCTGTATCGTGCTCCGCGGTATTCGAGTTTGAAGAGAGATTCCACGTTGCCGGGCTCTTCACTTGCAAAGCCAAGTTCTTCTCGTATGCGCGAGTGCCAAAATTCGGCCAAGGCTTCGGTGAGTTGAACTGATAATCCGTGCAGTTCTAGATAGTCACGGTATTGATTTGCTTTGTACAGACGGTTTGCTTCTTCGGCAATCTTCGAGCCCATGGTTACGAGTTGAAATGGAATCACGTCAATTTCGGAACTCTCGGCATCGCGAACGAAGTCACTCAGGCAAAGGTGACGGTCTCGGCGCTGGCGCGGAAAGCTGAACCTCAACCGTTCGCTCAACGCAACGCCGTCAGAACCCCCATCGGTTGCACCCTCGGCTGCGTGGTGCAGAATGACGGTGTCATCGCCGCGACTGACCGCCGGAAAGTAGCCATAGACGACGCTGGCCTCGAGCAGGTTTTCGGTCTGCAGGCGATCGAGCCAGTAACGCAGCCTCGGTCGTCCTTCGCTCTCAACCAGCTCTTCGTAGCTTGCGCCATCTGCCTGTCTGCCAGGCTTCAAGCCCCACTGGCCCATGAAAGTGGCGCGCTCGTCGACGTAAGCCGAGTACTCGCGAAGGGCGATGCCTTTGACAACTCGGGTTCCCCAGAACGGTGGGGTTGGCACGCGGTTGTCGGTCGTCACATCGCTGCGCTCTGGCAAGTTGTCGGGTTCGGTCAGCTGAAGCAGGTTCTGAGCCGGAACGACTCGCTTCTTGAGATCTGGCAGAACCACCGACTGGTCGCCGCGCTTGATTCGCACGAGCGCATCCATGAGTCTCAGACCTTCGAAGGCGTCGCGCGCATATCTCACCTCACCGAGGTAAACCTCAGCGAGATCCTGTTCGACGAAGGCCCTGGTTAGCGCTGCTCCCCCGAGAATCACGGGCCATCGAGCCGCCACCCCGCGCAGGTTCATCTCCTCGAGATTTTCGCGCATGATCTGGGTTGACTTGACCAACAGACCGCTCATGCCAATCACGTCGACATCGTGCTCTTCTGCGGCGCGCAGAATTTCGTTGATTGGCTGCTTGATTCCGATGTTCACGGTCTCGAAACCGTTGTTGCTCAAAATGATGTCGACCAGGTTCTTGCCGATGTCGTGAACGTCTCCCCTTACCGTCGCCAAGAGAATTCGACCCTTGCCGCTGTCGTCTGTTTTTTCAATGTGCGGCTCGAGGTGCGCAACCGCGGCCTTCATGACTTCGGCCGACTGCAAAACAAAAGGCAACTGCATCTCACCGCGACCGAATAGTTCGCCCACCTCTTGCATGCCCTTGAGCAGGTTTTCGTTGATAATCTGCAGCGCACTCTTGCCGGCATGCAACGCCTCATCGAGATCGAGTTCAAGACCCTTCTTCTCGCCGTCAATAATTCGTCGCTCAAGTCTCTCCTCGAGCGGTAGCACAGCGAGTTCTGCCGCACGAGTCTGTTTGGCTGTGGCAGTGTCGACGCCAGAGAAAACATCCAAGTAGTTAGTCAACGGGTCGTAACTGACATTGCCATCGGCGTCGTAGACGCGCTTGTCGTAGATGAGTTCTAGAGCGGCATCGAGTTGCTTGGCCGGAATCTGATTCAGCGGCATTATTCGAGCCGCGTGAACAATTGCCGAGGTTAGCCCGGCTTGGATGCACTCGTGCAGAAAGACCGAGTTGAGCACATGCCTGGCTGCTGGCGACAGGCCAAAGGAGATGTTGGAGATTCCGAGCGTGGTCTGCACCCCGGGAAAGTTCTGATTCAGAAGTTTGATGGCTTCGATTGTTTCAATGCCGTCTCTGCGGGTTTCATCCTGGCCAGTGGCAATCGGAAAGGTAAGGGTGTCTACCGTGATGTCGACGAGCCGCATTCCCCAGTTCTCGGTGAGGTCTTTGATCAGTCGCGATGCGATGGCGAATTTAGTCTCGGCTGTGCGGGCCTGACCTTCCTCGTCAATGGTTAGGGCGACCACCGCTGCCCCGTGCTCGCGCACCAGCGGCATAATCTTCGCGAAACGTGAATTCGGCCCATCACCATCTTCGTAGTTCACCGAGTTGACCATGGCTCGCCCACCGATGCATTCCAAGCCAGCCTCGATTACGGCCGGTTCGGTTGAGTCGAGCACTAGCGGCAAGGTTGTGGCGGTGGCCAAGCGGCTGACGAGTTCACGGGCATCGCGCACGCCGTCGCGCCCCACATAGTCAACGCAAACGTCTAGCAAGTGGGCACCCTCGCGAGTCTGCGACTTTGCAATCTCGAGACATTCATCCCAGTTTTCTGAGAGCATCGCCTGCTTGAAGGCTTTCGAGCCGTTGGCGTTCGTGCGCTCGCCAATCGAAAGGTAGGTCATGGTCTGATCGAATGGCTGGTGCTGGTACAGCGAGGCGAGGCCAGGTTCCTCGGTAACAACCGGATGCTTCAACTCTTGACTCTTCACCTTGGCTGCCAATTCGGCGATGTGCTGGGGTGTCGTTCCGCAGCAACCGCCGACCAAACCCAAACCGTAATCACGGATGAACTGCGAGTGTGCGGTTGCGAGCTCGCCGGCCGAAAGCGGGTAGTGCGCGCCATTAGATGTCAGCACCGGCAAGCCCGCATTCGGCATGCAGACGATTGGAAGACTCGAGAACTTAGAAAGGTAGCGAAGGTGTTCGCTCATCTCGGTTGGGCCGGTTGCGCAGTTGAGTCCGATTCCGTCGACTCCGAGCGCACTGATTGCGGTTAAGGCCGCACCGATCTCGCTGCCTAGCAACATTGTGCCCGTGGTCTCGATGGTTACAGAAACCAATATCGCCACGTTGCGATCGAGTTCTTTCATTGCACGCTTTGCGCCGATGATTGCGCTTTTGGCCTGCAGAAGGTCTTGCACCGTCTCAATCAGAATCGCGTCGGCTCCGCCTTCGATTAACCCGCGCGAGGCGTCTTGGTAGGCATCACGAAGCACGCTGAATTTCTCGTGACCCAGCGAAGGAAGCTTCGTGCCCGGACCGAGTGAGCCAAGCACCCACCGCGTGTGTTCTGCCGTGCTGAATTTGTCAGCTGCGCGGCGGGCCACTTCTGCACCTGCTCTTGCGAGTTCATAAACTCGCTCGGTGATTGAATACTCCGCCAGGTTGGCAAAGTTTGCTCCGAAGGTGTTTGTCTCAATGGCGTCAGCTCCGGCTTGCAGATACTGGGCATGGATCGACTCGATTAATTCTGGTCGCGTGACGTTCAAAATCTCATTGCAGCCCTCGTAACCCTGAAAGTCGTCGAGGCTCGGAGCTGCGTCTTGAATCATGGTTCCCATGGCGCCATCGGCAATCACGACACGGGTCTTGATTGCGTCGAGGAAAACTTGGGATTGGGGTGTCAACATTAGGTAACAATTCTACCTTTGGCACTTTCACCTTAAACTAGACCAATGTCTGGTTACCCCTTGTTGCGCGGGCCCATCAATTCCGAGGGTCAGGTAATCGGTGTGACCGAGACGCTACAAAAGCGCGAATCGCTAGGTCAAAAAACCCTTTCCTTCGAATTCTTTCCTCCTCGCGACAGCGATGCAGAGTTTTCGCTTTGGAATCACTACGAGAGTCTTCTCGGCTCAAACCCAGATTTTGTGTCTGTCACCTACGGGGCAGGCGGATCAAGCCGCGATACCTCGCTGGCGGTCGTCGACCGAATGGCGAAAGACGTTCTGACCGTTGGACACCTAACTTGCGTTGGTGCAACCAACGAAGGCACTCGAGAGATCATCGATCATTTCGAACAGGCCGGCGTTCGTTCGATTCTTGCTCTTCGCGGTGACCCACCTCAGCAAGACCCCGGTGCCCTCGCCAAGGGTGAGCTCAAGACGGCGCTCGAATTGGTTGAGCTGGCTCGATCGGTCAGTTCGTTAGAGATTGGTGTCGCCGCTTTTCCTGAGGTGCACCCCGAGTCGCCATCCATGGAGCATGACGCTCAGGTGCTCAAAAAGAAACAGGATGCCGGTGCGACATTTGCCATGACCCAGCTTTTCTTCACAGTCGAGGCCTATACGCGACTGGTGAGTGCAGCCGAGGCTTCTGGCTGCCTTCTGCCGATTGTTCCCGGAGTAATGCCGATTTCAAATGCCGCGAAGGTCTTGCGAATGGCTGCAATGAGTGGCGCAGAGGTTCCTAAAGATTTGCTCGCGCAACTCGAGTCGGCGAGCGATGCTGAGGCGCGCATCATTGGAATGGAATACAGCATCAGGTTGGCAAACCAGTTGCTTGAAGCCGGAGCTCCCGGTCTGCACATTTTTACTTTGAACTATTCGAAAGCTGCTCTAGAGGTAGCGCGCGGTGCGGGCCTGGCGTAACACGCAAAGCTTTTGGTCAGTCAATGTCAGTCACTGCGAATAGCCTTGGCACGTGAATGAAAAACCAATGCCCGAGTGGGCCAAACGAATAGCCGTCTTCGACACCGAAACAACTGGTTTAGACCTGAAGACCGCCCGAATCGTGACCGCGAGTGTGGTCGAGCTTGATCTTGACGGAACCGTGGTTGTAGACCGCGCCGAATGGTTTGCCAATCCCGAGATCGAAATTCCTAAGGTGGCCAGCGATGTTCACGGAATCACCACCGAAATGGCCGTGGCCGAAGGCAGAGATTACAAGCAGGTTATTGGTGAGATTCTCGATGCTTTGCGCGATTGCTTTGATCGCGGTGTTCCGGTGGTCGCCTACAACGCACCATACGACTTCACAATTCTCTTTCACCAGGCTGTCGCACTCGGCTTGCAGCCGATTGCTCAACCGATGCCGGTAATCGATCCGCTGGTGCTCGATAAAACCTTCGACCGCTATCGCTCCGGTAAGCGCAAACTCGAGATAGTTGCAAAGCACTACAGCGTCGCTCTAGACGATGCCCACAATTCCAAGGCTGACGCAATCGCCGCCGGCCGAGTTGGTCTCGCAGTTCTGAAAGCTCATCGAGACAAACTGCCAGAAACCGCCGCCCAACTTCACGACTCTCAGGTCGAGTGGGCGAAAGAGATAGACGCGAGTTTTGCCAAGTGGATGCGTGAAAACGTCGACAAAGACTTTGTTTCAGAGCCGGGTTGGCCGATTAAGGCTTGAGGCTTAAAGAAAAAATCCCCGTCATTGACGGGGATTTTTTGCTAAGTCCTATGAAAAGTTCTTGTAACGAGCGTTGAAGCGCTCCACGCGACCGGCGGCATCCATGATGCGCTGCTTGCCGGTGTAGAACGGGTGTGACTGCGATGAAATTTCAACGTCGAAAACCGGGTAGCTGTTGCCGTCTTCCCACTCGATCGTCTTGTTGCTGGTGACGGTTGAACGGGTTAGGAACGCTACACCTGAAGCCAAGTCGCGAAAAACGATTGCTTCGTACTTTGGGTGGATGTCGGCCTTCATTGAAAACTTCCTTGAATATCTAAGATTTGTTCCAGATTCCTGGATGAGGTGCTTTGGCACCGAAGGTCAAGCATACCAACAGGTTTTTGGCTTTGCCAAGAGTTTTTAGCCCCAGTTGCTCTAGGCAAAAAGCCGTGCTTATCCCCTAAATCGAGCCCGATAGCGCCCATCCACGAAGTCAACCGAGATGTTTACGCCGAAAGCGGCACTCAGCTTTTCGCTGGTCAGGGTCTGTTCGATTTCACCGGCAGCAAAGACCTGCCCACCGCTGACTATCAAGGCGTGGGTGAAGCCGGGCGGAATCTCCTCTAGGTGGTGAGTCACCATGATGATTGCCGGGGCCGCCGGTTCTGAAGCATAAGCGCCGATTAGCGAAATTGTCTGCTCGCGGGCCGCCAAATCTAGGCTGGCGACAGGTTCGTCAAGAAGCAGCAGCTCGGGATCTGGCATGACCGACCTGGCTATCTGCGCGCGCTTGCGCTCTCCGTCGCTAAGGGTTCCAAAAGCTCGCTCGGCAAGTTCGCTGAGCTGCCACTCGTTTAGCACCCGCAGGGCTCTGCGCACATCAACATCGTCGTACTCTTCGTTCCAACGCCCGGTGATCGCATAGCTTGCCGTCATAACGGAGTTCAATACAGTTTCAGAATTTGGAATGTGACTCGAAAGGGCGTTGGAAGCAAAGCCGATTCGGGTGCGCAATTCAAAGACGTTAACCTGGCCGAGAGTCTGGCCGAGCACAATGGCCTTGCCGCTGCTCGGTTGAATTTGTGCGGCAGCAACTCTCAGAAGCGTTGTCTTGCCCGCTCCGTTGGGGCCAATAATCACCCAGCGCTGGTCTGAGTCGACCTGCCAGTCAACGTTGTTGAGCACCGGCTTTTTGTCACGAAGTACCGTGACGTTGTTGAGATCTAGAACCCGAGCCATCTGACCAGCCTATTTGAAATCAGTGATTGCTTTGCGGTAAACGCTCAATGTTTCGGTTGCGATGTTCGCCCAACTGAAGTGACGCTCGACTCGTTGTCTTCCCGCTTTTCCGAAGTCTTCGATTTTGGGATTGGCCAGCATTTGGTTCAGCGCATCGGCGAAGTCGGAAACGAACTTCGATTCATCCAAGGGGGTTCCGCTGCCATCTTCGAGCTGCTCAATTGCAACCAGCAAACCGGTTTCTCCGTGAACCACAACCTCGGGAATGCCTCCGGTTGCGGTGGCGACGACCGGTATCGAGCAGGCCATTGCCTCAAGGTTGACAATTCCAAGAGGCTCGTAAATGCTCGGACACGCGAAAACCGTGGCCGAAGAGAGCAAGGCAATCAATTCGTGACGGCTAAGGTGTTTTTGAATCCAGACGACGTTATTGCGAACCTTGCGAAGTTCTTCGACTAGCTCGGTAACCTCGGCGAGAATCTGATCGGTGTCTGGAGCGCCGGCAGCCAGAACTAACTGCACGTCTGCTGGCAACTGCTTCGCCGCCTTCAACAGGTAAGGCAGGCCCTTTTGCTTGGTGATTCGGCCAACGAACAAGACGCTGCGTTGGTCTGGGTCTACCCCGTTGCTCCTAACCGAGTCACTATCTAACTCAGCTCTGAAGGCTTCGAGATCGATGCCGTTGTGCACCACCTGGACTTTGGCGGCGTTGATCTGCGGGTAGGCGCGCAGGATGTCGTTTCGCATGCCGGCGCTAACCGCAATGATTGCGGCTGCATCTTCGTAGGCGGAACGTTCAATCCATGAAGATAGTCGATAGCCCCCACCGAGTTGCTGTTCTTTCCAGGGGCGCAATGGTTCGAGGCTGTGCGCCGTTATCAGGTGAGGAATGCCGTGCAGTTTGGCTGCCGTCTGGCCCGCAAAATTGGCGTACCAGGTGTGCGAGTGCACAAGATCTGCGCCGGCCACATCTGCGACCATCGCCAGATCGGTGGCCATGGTCTGAACTGCAGGGTTGGAGTCGTTAAAAATGCTGGGATGTGCATAGGCGAATGTGCCGGCTTCATCACGCGCCTCACCAAAACATCGCACCTTCACGTCGATGCTCTGTCTGAGAACCTTCACCAGCTCGGCTACGTGCACACCGGCGCCGCCATAAATCTTCGGAGGATACTCCTTGGTGATCAGGTCGATTCTCATAGCGCAATGCTAGCGCTGTGTTCGCTTTGGGGAATAGCATTAGCGGCATGGGTGCACCTCGCATATTCGGAATGGTCTTAGCCGGCGGTGAAGGCAAGCGACTCATGCCGCTGACCGATGAGCGTGCGAAACCAGCTGTGCCATTTGGCGGAAGTTATCGACTAATCGATTTTGCGCTTTCCAACCTAATCAATTCGGGATTACGAAGAATCGTTGTGCTCACGCAGTACAAGTCACACTCGCTTGACCGTCACATATCGCAAACCTGGCGCATGTCGCCACTGCTCGGCTCTTATGTTGCATCTGTGCCAGCTCAGCAGAGGCTTGGCAAGCGCTGGTTCTCGGGCAGCGCCGATGCGATTCTGCAGAGCATGAACCTGCTCAGTGACGAACGCCCCGACTACGTCGTGATAGTCGGTGCCGATCACGTTTACCGCATGGATTTCGACCAAATGATTCAGGCCCACATCGAGTCGGGTCGTGGCGTTACGGTTGCTGCCATCCGGCAACCTCTGCACCTGGCCACTCAGTTTGGTGTTATCGAGGTCGACGACAACGACTCAACCAAGATTGCGGCGTTCCGAGAGAAACCAACCGACCCGAAGCCGCTCATCGACTCCCCTAACGAAGCGCTGGTTTCAATGGGAAATTACGTCTTCTCTGCCCAGTCTCTGATTGACGCGATTGAGCACGACGGCACTCTCGCCGATTCGACTCACGACATGGGTGGCGACATCATCCCGTTTATGGTCGAACGCCAAGACGCCGGCGCTTACGACCTAACCTTCAATCAGATTCCTGGTTCGACCGAGCGCGACCACTCCTATTGGCGCGACGTTGGAACCATCGAGTCTTACTACGAAGCTCACATGGATTTGATCTCGGTCATGCCGGTCTTCAATCTCTACAACAGCGAGTGGCCGATTCACACCCAGCAGATTAACCTTCCGCCAGCAAAGTTCGTTCACGACGGTGAAGGTAACCAGGGTCGAACAACTGACTCAATCGTTTCGCTCGGAACCGTGGTGTCTGGCGGAATCGTGGAGCGCAGCGTGCTGTCGCCAAACGTAAGGGTTCACTCCAGAGCC
>JBEAWS010000077.1:0-5388 GCA_041160185.1 Actinomycetota bacterium | reverse complement strand
CAATCTCGGCCAACTCTTCGCTGATGATGTTTCGCTGGCGAACTGGGTCGGCGAGGATTGCCTTGTAGTCGAGAATCTGCGCCTCAAGCTCAGCGGCTTCGTCGATGATCTTTTGGCGTTCGAGCGCCGCTAGTTGGCGAAGCTGCATGTTCAAGATAGCGCGAGCTTGCAACTCATCAATCTTGAGCAACTTGATCAGACCGTCGCGCGCATCGTCTACGGTTGCGCTCTTGCGAATCAGCGCGATAACCGCATCAAGTGCATCGAGTGCTTTCAGGTATCCGCGCAGAATGTGTGCGCGCTCTTCGGCTTTGCGCAATCTAAACTGCGTGCGTCGAACAATAACTTCGACCTGGTGATTGACCCATTCGCGAATAAATCCGTCGAGGCTTAGCGTGCGCGGCACTCCATCGACCAGAGCAAGCATGTTGGCGCTGAAGTTTTCTTGCAGGGGAGTGTGCTTAAACAAGTTGTTCAAAACAACTTTCGCAACGGCGTCTTTCTTCAAAACAATCACGAGGCGCTGACCGGTTCGACCAGATGTCTCATCACGGATGTCGGCGATGCCGCTAAGTTTTCCGAGCTTCACAAGCTCAGCGATTTTCTCAGCGAGGTTATCTGGGTTGACCTGGTATGGAAGTTCGGTGACTACGAGACAGGTGCGGTTGTGCAGTTCTTCAACATTGACAATCGCTCGCATCGTGATTGAGCCGCGACCGGTGCGGTAGGCCGCGTCGATTCCGGTGCGACCGAGAATCTCGGCTCCGGTTGGAAAGTCTGGGCCCTTGACTCGCTCGATAAGCGCTTCGAGCAGCTGCTCGGGGCTGGCATCCGGGTTCTCTAGATACCACTGCGCACCGGCAGCAACTTCGCGAAGGTTGTGCGGCGGAATGTTGGTGGCCATACCGACCGCAATACCGATCGATCCGTTGACCAAGAGGTTTGGAAAGCGGCTTGGCAAAATGGTTGGCTCTTGGGTGCGGCCGTCGTAGTTGTCTTGAAAATTGACGGTCTCTTCGTCAATGTCGCGAACCATTTCCATGGCTAGGGTCGCCATGCGGCACTCGGTGTAACGCGGGGCAGCGGCTGGGTCGTTACCCGGCGATCCGAAGTTGCCCTGACCGTTTACCAGCGGGTAGCGAAGGTTCCAGTCTTGAACCAGGCGAACCAAGGTGTCGTAGATTGCTCCGTCGCCGTGCGGGTGAAACTGACCCATGACATCGCCGACAACTCGAGAGCACTTGCTGAACTGCTTGTCTGGTCGGTAGCCGCCGTCGTACATCGCATAGATAACTCGTCGGTGAACTGGCTTGAGACCATCGCGAACATCTGGCAACGCGCGACCAACGATGACGCTCATCGCGTAGTCGAGGTAGCTTCGCTGCATTTCGACCTGAAGGTCGACCTGCTCGATGTTGTCGTGTGGTGTGGTGGTTACTTCTTCGTCTGCCATGTCTTTAGCCCTAAATATCTAGAAAGCGAACGTCTTTAGCGTTTTGCTGAATGAATGTGCGTCGCGCTTCTACGTCGTCACCCATCAGTGTGCTGAAAATTGCGTCAGCACGCGCCGCGTCATCGAGGGTTATCTGAAGCAAGGTTCGCTTCGCCGGATCCATGGTGGTGTCCCAAAGTTCGTCGTAATCCATTTCGCCGAGACCCTTGTAACGCTGAATCGAATTCTCTTTTGGAATCTTCTTGCCTGCAGCTTGACCCTCAACGAGTGCGCGGTCGCGCTCTTCGTCGGTGTAAACATATTGGTGCGGAGCGTTCGACCACTTGATGCGAAACAGAGGTGGCTGCGCAAGATAAACGAAACCGTGATCAATCAGTGGTCGCATGTGGCGATACAAGAACGTCAAGAGAAGTGTGCGAATGTGTTGACCGTCGACATCGGCGTCGGCCATCAAAACGCACTTGTGATATCTCGCCTTGTTGATGTCGAATTCGCTTCCGATTCCTGTTCCGAATGCGGTGATGATTGCCTGCACCTCGGTATTGGCGAGCATTCGATCGAGGCGTGCACGCTCGACGTTCAAGATCTTTCCGCGAAGCGGCAAAATTGCTTGGGTCTCTGGGTCGCGGCCGCGCATTGCCGAACCACCGGCAGAGTCACCCTCAACGATGTAGATCTCTGAACGAACCGGGTCGCGGCTAGAGCAGTCGCGAAGCTTTCCTGGCATGCCGCCAGACTCGAGCAATCCCTTGCGGCGCGTGGCCTCTCGGGCCTTTCTCGCGGCTTGGCGGGCCGAGGCGGCCTGAATCGCCTTGCGAATAATGTCTTTGGCAACGTTTGGGTTGCGCTCGAGCCAGTCACCGAGCTGCTCGTTGACTACCTTCTGCACGAAGGCCTTCACCTCGGTATTGCCAAGTTTCGTCTTGGTCTGGCCCTCAAATTGCGGCTCAGCGATCTTCACCGAGATCACGGCGGTCAAGCCCTCGCGGCAGTCGTCACCAGTGAGGTTCTCGTCTTTTTCTTTGAGCAGGTTCGTTTGGCGGGCGTACTTGTTAAGCAGTGTCGTTAGAGCCGCGCGAAAACCCTCTTCGTGTGTTCCGCCCTCGTGAGTGTTAATTGTGTTCGCGTAGGTGTGCACAGATTCGTTGTAGCCGTTTGTCCACTGCATCGCGATTTCGAGCGACATGCTCTTTTCTTTCGTTTCAGTTTCGAAAGAAATGATTTCTTGATTTACGATTTCGGTTTTCTTAGTTGAGTTCAAGTACTCAACGTAATCTTGCAAACCGCGCTCATAAAGATATGTGTCTTCGCGACCGTTGCGCTCGTCGAACAAACTGATTTGCAAACCCTTGTTCAAGAAACACATCTGCTGAAAACGCTGACGAAGAGTTTCGTAGTCATACTCGACGGTTTCGAAAATGTCTGGGTTCGCAAGAAACTCGATCACGGTTCCGGTGGTGTCAGACTTCGGACCCTTCTTTACCGGAGCGGTTGGCACACCCATCTTGAACTGTTGGGTCCAGAGGTGTCCTTCGCGAGCAACGACTGCGCGCAATTCGGTTGACAGCGCATTAACCACGGATGCGCCGACGCCGTGCAAACCACCTGATACCGCGTAACCGCCGCCGCCAAATTTTCCACCGGCGTGCAGCACGGTCAGCACAACTTCTAGAGTCGAGATGCCTTCGGTCGGGTGAACAGAAACCGGAATACCGCGGCCGTTATCGGACACGCGAATCCAACCTTCTTTTGTGATGGTGACATCGATCGCGTCGCAGTGACCGGCGAGAGCTTCGTCAACAGAGTTGTCGACGATTTCATAAACGAGGTGGTGAAGACCACGTGGACCAGTGGAGCCGATGTACATACCCGGACGTTTGCGAACAGCCTCAAGCCCTTCGAGAACCTGGATGTTGCTTGAGTCGTAATTTGTTTCTGGGGTCGACATTTCGGTTTGGTGCTCCTTTTACTGGATTAGGCCCACTGAAATGCGTTCAAAAAACGACTGATTTTCGGGGTTGCTAACTCGATAATTCTACCCCCGATTTTCGCCTCTCCAGCACTATCCACACCTGCGTCGCGCCCTTTATTTATGCGGTGTGTAGCGAGTTTTAAAGCAAGAAACGAGCCCCTAAAAAGGAGCTCGTTTCTCTCGAGTTTTTATGAAGAATTACTTCTTGCCAACAACCTGAAGAGTGATCTTTGCAACCACGTCGCTGGTCAAACGAACGGTAGCGGTGTGCTCTCCGGTCGAACGAATTGGCGAAGTGATTTCAACCTTCTTCTTGTCTAGCTCGCCGATGCCGGCAGCTGAAACTGCTGCGACGACATCTGCGGTCTTGACGGCACCGAATAGTCGGCCACCGACGCCAGCCTTGACGACAAGGCGAACTGCCTTCTCTTCTAGGCGAGCCTTTAGTGTCTGCGCTTCTTCAACGCTAGCCATGGCGCGTGCGGTGCGAGCAGCCTTGATCGAGTCGACCTGCTTCTCTCCACCTTTGCTCCATAGAACTGCGAAGCCACGAGGTAGAAGGTAGTTACGTGCGTAACCGTTCTTTACCTCAACCACGTCGCCTGCTGAGCCGAGGCCTGTTACCTCGTTGGTCAGAATTAGTTTTGACATTTCTATACTCCTTAGCGGCCCGCACCGGCGTATGGCATTAGTGCCATCTCGCGTGCGTTCTTTACGGCCTTGGCGATGAGGCGCTGCTCTTGAACTGAGACGCCGGTGATGCGACGAGAACGAATCTTGCCGCGGTCTGAAACGAACTTGCGAAGGGTTGCGATGTCTTTGTAATCGATTAGCCCAACCTTGATGAACTTAACCGGTGCAAGCTTCGCGTTTTTAGCGTTGCGATTTGGCTTGCGCTTTTCACCTTTTAGTACAGCCATTTGATACTCCTAAGTTTAAATTTTGATTAGAACGGGATGGGGTCTAGAACGGGGTCTCGTCTGCGCCTGCTGAACCGGCGCCAGGGTTTGCCCAGCCTCCGTCAGCCGCTGGTGCCGACTTTGGAGCTTCGCCCCACGGGTCGTTCGAGGTCATAGCTGGTGCTCCAGCTCCGCCGGCTCCGGCTTCGCGAGCGCGGCGAGTGACCACTGCGCTTGCATAACGCAGCGATGGGCCGATCTCGTCGATCTCGAGTTCTAGCGAAGCGCGAGCCTCGCCCGATGCGCTCTGGTAAGCGTTAGGTGCCTTTAGACGTCCGGTAACCACAACACGGGTTCCCTTGGTAAGCGTTTGAGCCACGTTTTCTGCAACCTCGCGCCAAGCAGTGCAACGAACCCATACGGTCTCGCCGTCTTCCATTGCGTTGGTGGTGCGGTTGTAGGTGCGAGGGGTTGAGCCGACGTTAACACTGACAACTGCGATTCCACCCTGGGTGTATCGCAATTCTGGGTCGCCACCGAGGTTTCCAACGATGGTTACGACTACTTCACCGGCCATGACTAGTTAGCCTCAGCTTTTGCCCTGGCAGGAGCCTTGCGAGCAGGCTTGTCGGCTGCCGCTTCTGCGGCCGAAATCTCAGGAACCTCAACCGGCTTGATGCTGAAGACAGCCTCGTCGGCACGGAGCACCTTGGTGCGCATGACGGCTTCAGAGATCTTCAACTGACGGTCGAGCTCGATTACGTCTGCTGAGTTTGCGTGCATGTTGACCACGGCATAGATGCCTTCGGTCTTCTTGTTGATTTCGTATGCCAAGCGACGACGTCCCCAGATGTCAACGCTGTCAATGGTGCCTCCACCATTGCGAATTACGTTGAGGAACTTGTCGAGACTTGGAGCTACAGTGCGCTCGTCGATTGCTGCATCGAGAATTACCATTAGCTCGTATTTGTGCATGACTAACCCACCTCCTTCGGACTAGAACGGTCATGGGATTTCCATGACAGGAGGGTTTTGCACGTTGCCACAGAGGGCAACCTCACAAC
>JBEAWS010000052.1:0-2981 GCA_041160185.1 Actinomycetota bacterium | reverse complement strand
GTGTAACCATCCACAAGTCGCAGGGGCAAACCTACGACGAAGTAATGATCGACATCGGTGCCGGCGCTTTTGCTCCGGGGCAAACCTATGTTGCGCTCAGTCGCGTTCGCTCACTTCAGGGGCTCTACCTATCGCGAGCAATTCGAATGAGCGATGTGAAAATCGACGCGCGAGTTCTTGCCTTCATGAACGGCCACCACAACACCGAAACTCCTGGAATTGATGATGGCGACTACGGCGACTTCATCCCAGATGATGACGTGCCTATTTTCTAGGCGACCTTAACCTTCAGCGACTTGAATCTGTCGATGTATCGAATCGGCGAACCATCGGCAGCCTCAGCGTGGGACCATTCGATTTCTGGTTCGCCATCGAATTGCCAGTTAGGCCAATCGCTAAGCAACACTCGAAGAAAAGCGCCGGCTTCGTGTTCGGTGATGTTCATGCCCATGCACGAGTGGCGACCAAAACCAAACGCCAAGTGCGGTTTTCTCTCGCGGTGAATGTCAACGACATCGTGGTCTGGCCAAATGTTCTTGTCGTGATTGGCAGAGACGAAACTCAGCAAAACGTAATTGTCGACATTGCGGTCGGCGTCGTTTGGGGTGCGATCTTCGAGCAGAACTCGCTCCATCTTTGGCAGTGGCGAAAGGTAGCGAACCATTTCTGCGATTGTCCGGTTGAACCAATCTTGATTCGATTTCAAAAACTCACGGTCAGCTTCGTTGGCCACTAGATGCCAGGTCAAGCCGGTCAGCAGCTTGATAACGGTGTCACGGCCGCCGGCCAGCAAAACGTTGGCGATTCCCTGCATTTCGTCGCGCGAGATCGGGCCACCGTCAACCTGCAGTTGCGAGACCACATCCCAGACATCTTGCTGTTCAGGGTCGGTGACGATGTTGGCCTGAGCGGCATCAAAAACCTTGTCTAGATAGGCCTGCAGCGTGGCACCATCGCGCACGTGCTGCGCGGCTCCGCTGCTGTGAGAATCGGCAGTCCAGACATCCGGACCCCAGGAGAGCCACTCGTCGTAGTCTTGTGGGCGGTCATAGATGATTGCTAGGCAGCCGATAACAAACGGGAGAGAAACGTCACTGGCTATCTCGCCACCGCCACGAGCGGTGATTTCTGATATGAGTTTTCTCGCTAAAGCTTCGAACTTTTCAACCTTTGGCTCAATTGCTGCACTCAAAAAAAGCGGCTGAACAGCTGATCGAAAACTTGTGTGACGCGGCGGGTCTGCTTCTAGCGGAAGCTGACGGTAGGTTCGCACGTCACGGTCTCCGAGCAAATCGCTCGAGTAGGTATCAAAATCTTTTGCGGCGTTGCGAACGGCGTCGTATCCGCGAATTTCTTTTCTACCCATGGCTTCCTATTGTGGCAGACCGACCCATTCGCGATCGCTCAAGTTGCTCTTCGGTTCGTTGGGGTTCAACCACCAGTTAATCGGGTGCTCCACTCGACCCGCCCACCAAGTTTCGCTGTGACCGGTGTTCGGATAAATTGCTCCGATGAATTGCTCGTCGCTGGTGTATCCCTTAGCGCGCATCAATGCAACAAATTTCTCGTGCATCGGCGGGTAAAGCGCGTCAAGTTCTATGGTTCCGCAATCGGTCCAGATTCTGTTTTTGCCGGGTGCTGGCAACATCTCAGAAATTCCGTCGATAGCAAGCTGCATGCCGAACGGCCAGTGCGTTGAGTAGGCGAGAGCGGTTCCATAAACCTCTGGATACTTCGCAAGACCGTAAAGCGATGCCAGCCCACCCATGCTTGAACCAGCGATGGCGGTTCTGCTCGGGTCTAGCTTTAGCGAATGACGCTTCGCCAAGAACGGCAGAATCTCTTCGACGATCATGGCCTGATAGGCATCGCTCAACATGACCCTGCTAGCCGGGTGCATGCCGGGCGGCAACATGTCGAGAATCTCTGGGTGCTCATCGACCAGTTTCTGCGGCCCGAGTTCATTTATTCGGGTGCTGTCGTCGATTTGCCAAACGCCGATGATCATGGGGGTGCGATCACCACGGATGCGCCGGTAGCCGCGATCATCCGGGCGAAGGGCGTCGAGCAGACCCCAGGTCGCCCCGAAGGTTGAGTGCTCGGGCATGAAAAGGTTCTTACCGTCGTGCATCACCAAAACCGGGGTTTCGGGGTTGAGGTCGCCCGGAACCCAGACATCTACCCTGTGCTTGTGAATGGTGTGGGTCTCGATTCGGCCCCCAGCCAGGGCGATCTTTTGCAGCTTGAAGGCTCGCATGGCCATAAACAGGGGAAAGGTGAAGGCCACGGCCGTAACGGCCGACAGAGCGATGTAGAGCCAGCGGTTCTTCATCTTGAGGCGCTTGCCCTCGATGAGAATGAAGGGCGCAACGGCAAAGGCGACTATAAAGAGGTCGAAAGCCAAAACCAGGTCGGCATTGGTGGTGAACCAGGCCGTCAAGAGGTTTTCCTGATTGAGGATGGCCGCGGTGTTGAAGTACCAGGCTGTGACCAGGCCAACACCTGCGAGAATTAGATAAAAGACGGCTATCGCTCGTTGATTCTTCATAAAGGAATCTTCGCACGCGCAGAAATGGAAATCGCTATGAAACGTTGGGCCGAAATTGTCGTGCGTCGCAAGCGCTCATCGCTTTACGGTTTTGTGGCGGTAGTGCTGCTCAGTTCGATTTTCGGTTTTCAAAGCTTCGGGCTGCTCAAGGCCGGCGGTTATGACAACCCAAACAGTGATTCGGCTCGCGTATTTGAATTGCTCGAGTCAAAGTTTGATACGCAGACCCCAGAAGTAGTTCTGATCGCCGACATGCCAACCCTGGTTGACACAACCGACAGCCGAACAATCGGCCGCGATCTTCTGAACGAACTCAAGCAAATCGAAGGCGTTGACACCGTCACCAGTTATTACACACTCGGCACGCCACCATCTCTGCGCAGCACCGACGGTAAGGCCGCCTACTTCTTTGTGAAGCTCAGCGACGACTCTG
>JBEAWS010000009.1:0-2522 GCA_041160185.1 Actinomycetota bacterium | reverse complement strand
GGTCGTGAAATGCTTGCCCCTCATAGAGGTGCTGGGTTGGGTCTTTGAAGCGCTTGCTCAAGAAGATGTCATCGGGAGTTTCAACATTCAGATAGACACCCTTCGACTTGCCATTCACGAATACTTCGGCCCAGCCGGTGTTTGGTGCAACGACACCCATCGCGTTGTAGAGACGGTAGGCACCAAGTTCGTGAACCAAAGAGTTGTCTTGGGTAAGCGAGTGCAAAGTCATGTTTTTGAGGCCGAGAAAACGCTGCCCCTTCAATGCATCGCCCCAGTTGAACTGAATTCTCATCGAAGGCTTCTGCTTCAGCGGCTGCAGTGATGTGCTGCCCTTGAGTCGAAGGCCGATGTTGATCTGATCAGAAACAAGCTCACCCTGAACGAACTTGACCTTTGCCGGCACATACTTTTTTAGGTTGGCCCAGGTGTTGAGCGAAGTTTCGCTCGCCGGCGGCACCTCAAGGTAGACCTCGGTGATTTTTGCAACGCTATAGATGTCGGTGAGCTTGATTGTGGTTACGGCTTGTGCGGGCTGCAGAGTTACGCCAATCAAGGCGAGGGTCATCAGGGCGGCGGCGAAAACGCGAAACTTGGTCAGAATTGAAAGCATGAAGAGTAATCTAGCCTAATGACCGATATTGCGCTTCTACCATTTCTTGGAGCACTAGCACTCGACATTGTTTCGATTGTTCTGCTTGCCTTCGTTTTCTACTACCGTCGGCACAGAAACCGCGACATGACCATCGCGATTGCCATTATCAACGTGGCCCTGTTTGCTTTGGCCGGAGCGCTCGCTTCGTTCACGCTCTCGCTTGGTGTTGGCTTTGCGCTCTTCGCCGTGATTTCGATTCTGCGCCTTCGCTCGGATGAAGCCGGCTGGATTGAGATGGCCTACCTGCTGGCCGGTCTTTCGGTTGGTCTGATTCTCGGCTTGCCTGGCTACTCGCTCACGATTCAGGCGCTGTATGCGGCCGTGCTGGTTTTCGCTATCTACCTAATCGACCACCCAAAACTTCTGCCATCAGCAAGGAGCAAGCGCATGACAATTTCGGTTGACTTCGTCGAAACCGATCACGCGGTTTTGGTTGACAAGGTTAGAGAGTTGCTTGGCAAGAAGGTTCTGTCTGTCGAAACCAGGTCAATGGTTGTGACTCCCCCGAGCATGAAGCTCGAAGTCAAATACTCAGATCGCTAAACGACGCTCAACCACGCGAGCAATGCGGTCTGCCCAAGATTGAGCTGAGCCCTCGTCGGCAGCTTCGACCATCACGCGCACCAGCGCCTCTGTGCCCGAGGCACGAAGCAAAACCCTCCCAGAGCCCGCCAACTCGGCCTCGGCCTCGCGCACGGCGGCCTGCACTTCGTCGTCGCTGTCGACGCGGTTCTTGTCGACACCCTTGACGTTGATCAGCACCTGCGGCAAGACGCTCATCACCTTGGTTAGCTCTGACAGCGGTTTGCCGGTGCGAGCCACCTCGGCTGCGAGCTTGAGACCGGTGAGAATGCCGTCGCCAGTTGTCGCCCAGCGAGAGAAGATAACGTGACCAGACTGCTCGCCGCCGAGCGTGTAACCGCCCTGGCGAATCTGTTCGAGCACGTAGCGATCGCCAACCTTGGTTTCAATCATTTCGATGCCAGCGGCCTGCATTGCCAACTTGAGCCCGAGGTTGCTCATCACGGTGGCGACCAGGGTGTTGCGGGCGAGGTGTCCGCGCTCCTTGAGACTCAAGGCCATGATTGCCATGATCTCGTCGCCATCGACAACCTTGCCGGTGTTGTCAACGGCAAGGCAGCGGTCTGCGTCGCCATCGTGTGCGATGCCGAGGTCGGCGTTGTGCTCGAGCACCGCTGATTGCAGTGCGCTCAGGTGCGTCGAACCGTAGCCGAGGTTAATGTTGTGACCGTCTGGGTCTGCGCCAATCACAACAACCTTTGCACCGGCGTTGACGAATGCCTGTGGTGAAACTCCAGAGGCTGCACCGTGAGCGCAGTCGAGAACAATCTTCAAACCTTCGAGACGGTTTGGCAGTGCCTTGAGCAGGTGAACGATGTAACGATCTTCTGCGTCGGCGAAACGCGAGACGTGACCAACCGCGCCACCAATCGGAGCCAGCTTGTCGGCAGCCATCAGCGCTTCGATTTTGTCTTCGAGCTGGTCGTCGAGTTTGTGCCCGCCGCGTGCGAAGAACTTGATGCCGTTATCTGGCGCAGGGTTGTGCGAAGCCGAGATCATCACGCCGAAGTCGGCATCCATGTCGGCGGTTAGAAACGCGGTGGCAGGGGTTGGCAGAACGCCGGCATCGAAAACGTCGACGCCAGAACTGGCTAGTCCGGCGGCGACAGCAGCGGCTAGAAACTCACCAGAGATGCGCGGGTCGCGACCGATGATTGCTTTTGGTTTTTCGCCACGATTGCGGCTATCTTCACCGAGAACAATTGCCGCCGCCTGAGCGAGCTGCATTGCCATTTCTGCGGTTAGGTCGCGGTTAGCTAACCCACGAACCCCGTCGGTGCCAAAT
>JBEAWS010000018.1:0-17560 GCA_041160185.1 Actinomycetota bacterium | reverse complement strand
GTGCTTATCACCACCGAGCTAACCGAAGCCTCGGGTCACCTGACCCCGAGCCTCAAGCTCAAGCGCAGCGTAGTCATGCAAGATTTTGCATGGGCAGTCGAAGAGATATACGGCGACAAGGCCTAAATCAACTACGCGACAGAAACCATTCTGACGCGCGCAGTTGTCGCATAGCTTCTTTGCGCTCATCGGGCTCTAACCGATCGACGTACAAGACGCCGTCTAGATGATCGCATTCGTGTTGAAAAGCCTGGGCCAGCAATCCGGTCGCTGAAATCTCGATCGGCTCTCCGTTGCGATCAAAGCCGGCAACCCGAGCCTGTTCATATCTCGGAGTATTGTGCCAAAGCCCCGGTAGCGAGAGACAACCCTCTTCTACCAACCGCAGTTCGCCCGAAACCTCAATCAGAGTTGGGTTCAGTACGTAGCCGAGTTGCTTGTCGACGTGAAAGCTAAACGCGCGCAGGCTGACTCCGATTTGCGGCGCTGCCACGCCTGCCCTGCCTGGCAGTGAGGTGGTCTCTAACAGATCTTCCACCAGCGCAGAAACCTTTTCGTCAAACGAACGAATTGGTTCACACTGTGTTTTTAGAACTGGATCTCCGAAGAGTCGAATATCTCGAACCGCCATTTTTAGATGCGCGGATTGTTGAGACCGTCGACCACCAATGCGGCTAGCTCTCGCGCAGCCTGCTGAGTGCCCTTCTTTAGCTCGGTGAACTTGATTACCGAACCGGCCGCTAGAGCGTCGTCATAAGGAATCTTCACGACGGCTCGAACACGAGTTTTGAAGTGCTGCTCGATTTCATCGAGCTTCACCAGCTGCGTTGCCTGCGTCGCGGTGTTCAGAGCGACAACTGCATTGCGAACCAAATCGCCATAGCCGTTAGCCTCAAGCCAGGTCAGCGTCTCAGACGCAAGTCGGGCCTCGTCAACCGAACCACCAGAGACAATCACGAGACCGTTTGCGCGCTGAAGGGTTGGTCGCATTACCGAGTGAACGATTCCGGTTCCGCAGTCAGTTAGCACGATTGAGTAGTAGCGAGCGGCCATATCGGCGACAACGTTGTAATCGCCCTCGTTGAAGGCTTCTGAGAGCATGGGGTCGCTATCCGAGGCCAAAACATCGAGGCGAGTGATGTCACGCGACACCATGGTGCTGAAGTCTGTAAAGCCATCGATTGCAGCCGCGCGATTCACCACGTCACGAACCGTGAATCTAGTCGACTTGCTGATGCGTTCCGCGAGAGTTCCGCGGTCTGGGTTTGCATCGATGGCAATCACTCGGTCTTCACGCACGAGCGCAAGGGCCATGCCAAGAAGTGTCGAGACGGTGGTTTTGCCTACCCCACCCTTGCGAGTGAGAACCGGCACAAACTTAGCGCCGCCGTCAAACTGAGCGCCAATTCTCAGGTCAAGTGCCTTGCGCTCGCGCACCTTAAGTGAGTCGCCGAGATTGATTGTCTTCAGCGACAAAAAGTAGATGAACCTTCTGAAACCGCTCTCGGGAGCCGGGCGGTTTCGAGAGCTTGTGTCGATAAGTCGGTCGGCAGTCAGCATGGCTGCCGGTTCAGGTTGATCGAAGGTTTCACCGCGAAGCGAGTCACGCCTCGAATAGTTCGAGCGACGAGAAATTGGGCCTGTGTCGCTGGTTGGCTCGGTTGTCGGCGAAACGATTTTGCTCGTGCGCTCGTCTTCGGTCACTATTTGAACCGATTGAGTGCTCGGGGTGATGTCGATGATTCCAGAATCAACTGCGAGTTCGGCAAGCGCGTGGGTTTGAATTGCGTTTTCTTCTGGCGAAGGCTCTGCGCTCGGGCGAGGAGCCAGAAAGTCATCATCCTCAGGTTTCTTGTCCCAGATAGCCAACCGAATGCTCCTATTTCAAAATGTTCGCTAACGCGATAACTGCACTAGTTTACCCGTGATTCAAGAACGCTCTGGCTCAACGACGAGGATCAGGTCGCCAGCCTCAACGGACTGGGTTCGAGCAATGGCGAGCCTTCGAACCACGCCGGCGACGCTGGCGGTAATCGATGCCTCCATCTTCATGGCCTCGATGGTCGCAACGGCTTGGCCGACCTCAACGCGAGCGCCCTCTACCGTCTGCAGAGTAACCACCCCGGCAAAAGGTGCTGCCACGTGATTGAGGTTTGCCGTGTCTGCTTTCTCGGCCTGGATGATGTCGACCGCAATCTTGCGGTCTCGAATGTTTATCGGCCGCAACTGCCCATTGAGTGTGGTCATCACCGTTCTGAAGCCCTTGGGGTCTGGCGAACCAATGGCTTCGAGGCCAACGTAGAGCTGCACTCCCCGAGAAATTTCGACCACGTGCTCTGCGCCCTGTTCAAGCCCGTAAAGGTAATCGACGGTGTCGACTTGATCGAGGCGGCCGTAGGTCTCGCGAAACTTTGTGAATTCTGCGGTTGGGCCGGCAAAAAGCAGGCGATTTAGCGTTGACCGTCTCAGCTTGCTGTCGTCAGCGTCGAGCGCCGACAGGTCTTCGCCGCTTACCGGAGTAATGCCGAACTTGATGTTTTTGCCCTGCAGCACCTTGGTTCTAAACGGTTCTGGCCAGCCACCCGGCAGGTCGCCTAGCTCGCCCGCCATGAAGCCTACGACACTGTCGGGAATGTCATAGTTTTGCGGATTCTCAGCAAAGTCGTCTGGATCGGCACCGACCGCAACCAAGTGCAGCGCGAGGTCTCCCACCACTTTCGAAGATGGGGTGACCTTGGTCGGGCGGCCAAGAATGCGGTTAGCGGCCGCATACATGTCTTCTACTTTTTCGAACTGATTTGCGAGACCCAGAGCAATCGCCTGCTGGCGAAGGTTAGACAGCTGGCCACCCGGTATCTCGTGCTGATATACGCGACCGGTCGGTCCGGGTAGTCCCGATTCGAAAGGAGCATAGACACTTCGAACGGCTTGCCAGTATGGCTCGAGCGCGGTCACCGCCGACAGCGAGATTCCGGCATCGCGCTCTGTGTTTTCGAGGGCGGCGATTAGCGCCGAAGCCGAGGGCTGTGAGGTGGTGCCAGCCATTGGCGCCGAGGCAACATCCACCGCGTCGACTCCGGCATTGATAGCGGCCATCAATGTTGCAAGTTGACCACCGGCTGTGTCGTGAGTGTGCAAGTGCACCGGAACATCGAATCGCTCTCGCAGCGCAGTAACAAGTTTTTCTGCCGCAGCCGGACGCAGCAATCCGGCCATGTCTTTGATTGCGATGATGTGTGCTCCGGCGGCAACCATTTTCTCGGCAAGCGTTAGATAGTAGTCGAGAGTGTAAAGAGTCTCTTTTGGATCTAACAGATCTGCCGTGTAGCAAAGCCCGACTTCGGCGATTGCGGTTTCTGTTCGCAGCACAGCCTCGATTGCCGGTCGCATTTGTTCCACGTCGTTGAGCGCATCGAAGATTCTGAAGATGTCAATTCCGGTTGCGGCCGCTTCTTTCACAAAAGCTTCGGTTACCTCTTGCGGGTATGGTGTGTAGCCAACCGTGTTTCGACCGCGCAACAGCATCTGCAAACAAATGTTTGGCACCGCGGCTCGCAAGGCTTCGAGTCGCTCCCACGGGTCTTCGCCTAGAAAACGAAGTGCCACGTCATAGGTTGCACCGCCCCAAGCTTCAACCGATAGCAACTGCGGTGTCAGCCGAGCAACGTGAGGTGCCACCTGAACCAAGTCGCGGGCTCGCACTCGGGTGGCTAGCAGTGACTGATGGGCATCTCTGAAAGTTGTGTCGGTAATCGCAACGGCCGTCTGTGCCCGCAACTCGGCGGCAAACCCCTTTGGTCCAAGTTGCTGCAGTCTTTGACGCGAACCTGGGGTCGGTGGCTGAGTGAGATCAATCTTCGGCAACTTCTTGCTTGGCGACTGGTGCTGACCACGTGGTCCGTTTGGCTGATTCACGGTCACGTCTGCCAACCAGGTCATAATCTTCGTGCCTCGGTCTTGCGACGGTGCAGCCGTGAATAGTTCAGGTCGTTCATCTATAAAAGCGGTGCTGAGGTCGCCCGCCTGAAATGACGGGTCTGCTAGCACTGCCTGCAAGAAGGCGATGTTTGTTGAAACCCCACGGATGCGGAACTCGGCAAGAGCTCGTTCTGAGCGGTTGACCGCCGACTTGAAATCGCGACCCCTGGCAATCAGCTTTACCAAGAGCGAATCGAAGTGCGGGCTGACCTCGGCTCCGGTTGATACGGTTCCACCATCGAGTCGAATGCCAGCGCCACCGGGTGAACGATAGGTGGTGATTTTGCCGGTGTCTGGCCTGAAGTTGGCAGCCGGATCTTCGGTGGTGATGCGGCACTGAATCGCAAATCCGTGACGCGAAATCTTGTCTTGGGTTAGCCCTAGGTCTTCGAGCGATTCGCCAGAGGCAATTCTCATCTGGCTCTGAACCAAATCGATATCCGTGATTTCTTCAGAAACCGTGTGCTCGACCTGAATTCGAGGATTCATCTCGATGAAGACGTGTTTGCCGGCGTTATCGCCGACAGTGTCGATGAGAAACTCAACCGTTCCTGCGTTTTGGTATCCGATGGTCTGCGCGAAAGCAACTGCATCACGGTAAAGCGTGGTGCGCAGTTGCTCGTCGATTAGCGGCGCCGGTGCAATCTCGACAACCTTTTGGTTTCGGCGCTGCACAGAGCAGTCACGCTCAAAGAGATGAACCACGTTTCCGAAGGTGTCTGCCAAGATCTGCACTTCGATGTGTCGAGGTCGAATTACCGCCTGCTCAAGAAAAACGCGCGCGTCGCCGAACGCGCTTTCTGCTTCACGCGACGCCTCAACAAGTGCCGCCCTTAGATCTTCTTTCTTGGCAACCCTTCGCATTCCGCGACCGCCACCACCGGCGACAGCCTTAACAAAGATTGGAAAACCGATTGCATCTGCCTGCCCGACGAGCTCGTCGACGTTGTCAGAAGATTGAGTTGATTTGAGAACCGGCACGCCCGCGCGAATCGCTGCTTCTTTTGCGATCACCTTGTTGCCGGCCATCTCGAGCACATCCGAGCTCGGGCCGATAAAGGTGATGCCGTTCGCCTTGGCGGCCTCGGCTAACTCTGGATTCTCTGAGAGAAACCCGTAGCCCGGGTAAATCGCGTCTGCTCCGCTTTCTTTGGCGACACGGATAATCTCGCTGACATCTAGATATGCGCGAACCGGGTGCCCGACCGTGCCAATTTGGTATGACTCGTCGGCTTTGAGCCTGTGGGTCGAGTTTCGGTCTTCGTATGGAAATACGGCAACAGTTTTGGCACCGAGTTCATAGGCGGCCCGAAAGGCGCGAACGGCTATTTCGCCACGATTGGCAACCAAAATCTTCTTGAACATCGGTTCCTTCGGTCGTTATTGCGAACAAGGGGTTTCGGGCCCTTGAGATAAAAAGGTAGCCTATTCAGGTGCATGTTCTTAGCGTTAGCTCTCTAAAGGGAGGCGTCGGCAAAACCACGGTTGCCCTTGGTTTGGCTTCGGCTGCCTTCGCTCGCGGGCTCAAGACCTTGGTGGTAGACCTCGACCCCCAGTGCGACGCTACGACCGGATTAGGTGCGGTTGGGGAATTCAAAACTACCGTCGCCAGCGTCTTGAAGAACCCAAAACACAACGTCGTGTCTGACTCAATCGTATCTTCAACCTGGGGCAAGGTGGGAGGAGGATCTGTCGACATTATGGTCGGCAGCCCGAGGAGCATTCACCACGACACCCCGCACCCGACCCTGCGCCAGACCTGGAAACTCGAAGAGGGCCTGCACTACGTTGAGGGAAAATACGACCTCGTGATAATCGACACCCCTCCCTCGATCAATGCGCTTACACGCATGGCCTGGGTCGCCAGCGATCGGGTCTTAATTGTGACCGAGCCCGGCATCTTCTCGGTGGTCGCGGCAGATCGAGCCATCCGTGCACTCGAAGAAGTGCGAACCGCAATCACCAAACGCGTTCGACCGCTGGGCGTCTTGGTAAACCGTCACCGTCCAGCTTCAAAAGAACAAGACTTTAGGGTTCAAGAACTCAACGAGATGTTCCCCGGCTTACTGATTCCCGACTATCTCGAGGAACGCGCTCACCTGCAGCAAACCCAGGGCGCTGCCAGACCAATTCACACCTGGCCGGGCGAAGGCGCTATCGAAATTGCAGAGTTTTTCACCGGACTGTTGGATCGAGCAATGGTGGCATTCGACGAACCGAACGAAGAGCTGGTTGTCGAGAAGCCGAAAGAGAAGCGACGCTTCTTCAAGCGTCACAAGCGCGGTGCGGCTCGCCCAGAGTTGGTGACGATTGAAACAGCAATCGAAGAGTTAGGCGAAGTCGTCGAACCTGAATTGGCCGCAATCGAGCCATCACCAGACGACAACTCGACAAGCAGTTGGGTCGAACCAGCGTGGCAAGACGACGAGCTAGAGGCTAAGCAAGAAGAAGTTTCTACCAACACCGGCAGTTGGAATTTCAAAGTCGAGATTGAAAAGACAGACGAAGAGAAAAGCTAGACAGCTTTCTTGCTGGCTCGTCGGGCCGAGAGCTCATCAACTTCGTCGATGTGGTTTGCCTTGATGTGAACCAAACTTGCCTCGACCTCGCGCAAGACCTTACCGACAGCAATTCCGAACACGCCCTGCCCTCTTCCGAGCAAGTCGATTACTTCGTCTTCGGTTGTGCAGAGGTAAACCCTCGCTCCGTCTGACATAAGAGTTGTTCGTGCGAGATCGTTGATGCCAGAAGCACGAAGTTGCTCGACGGCAATGCGAATCTGCTGAAGCGAAACACCGGTGTCAAGCAAACGCTTGACGAGCTTCAAAACCAAGATGTCGCGGAAGGCATAGAGTCTCTGTGATCCCGAACCAGCTGCTCCGCGAACGCTTGGCTGCACGAGCGCAGTTCTGTCCCAATAGTCAAGCTGGCGATAGCTGATCCCAGCGGCGGCTGCCGCAGAAATTCCGCGGTAACCAATTTTTGGGTCTGCCGATGGGCTGCCATCGGTGAAAAGCATGTCTTGTGAGTAGTCGTTTTCAGGCGCGCCGGAGTCATTGATGGGAATCAATTGCGCCTCCTTCAGGTTCAACCACAGGTTTAAGTTCTAGAGCAATCTTTGCCTGAATAATCGTTTTCCAGGTGTTAATTTAATCGCTCGGCGTGTCGCACCGCAACGCCAGTGAATCAGTGAAATTTAGTCGTCGATTTTTGCGATTGCTGAGCGAATCAGCTCTTCGCGAATGTTTCCGAACAAGCTCTGCAGCTCTTCGGCAAAGTGAGCGGCCTTCGATCGACTCGACGCGTCTTTCTTAGCCAATACCGGGGCGACAACGCCCTCGATGATTCCGATTTCACGATCTGCAGCGGTCTTCATGCCGCGAAGGTGACGTGGAGTTATTCCAAATCCGCGATTAAGTTTCATGATTGAGCGAGCGATTTCGATTGTGCTGGCATTGAATGGCTCGGCTGAAATCAATCCAACCGATTGCGCTTCGGCTAGCAGTGAGTCGGTGATTGAAGTCTCGGCAATAAGTTCGATTTTCGTAACGTATTTCGCAGATGCCACCCGTGAGTGACGATTCGGCTTTGAGTCGAAGCCTGGCAGCACAACTGGCTTGCCCGAGTCTATGTCTGACAAGAATTGCCCGATAACCTTCAGCGGCAGATACCTGTCTCGCTGCAACTCGAGGATCAGCCTAAGTCTCTCGACGTCGGCCTCGTTGAATTTTCTGTAACCCGAGTCTGTGCGCTGCGGTGTGACCAAGCCGTTGTCTTCAAGAAAACGAAGCTTCGATTGGGTTAACTCCGGAAACTCTGGAGTCAAGAGCGAGAGAACCTGGCCGATCGTGACCAGTTTGCCGGCACGGGCTTGCGAGATAGGAGTAGGTTCGACCATTTGGCTACTCTCCTAAATCTGCTCGTGATGCAAAGAATGTGAACTTGAATTTTCCGATTTGAACTTCAGCGCCGTCATCAAGAAGCGCAGACTCGATTCTAACCCCATCAAAGTAGGTGCCGTTCAACGATGCCAAATCGTGAACCATGAACTGACTTCCGGTTCTTCTGAACTCGGCGTGACGCCTCGAAACGGTGACGTCATCCAAGAAAATGTCGGCATTCGGGTGACGGCCCGCGGTGGTGAGTTCTTGATCGAGCAAGAATCTCGCGCCTTCGTTTGGGCCGCGCTGCACAATCAAAAGCGCACTGCCAGATGGCAAAGCCTCAACCGCTCCGCGCTCTTCGACATCTAGACCTTGTGAGTCGTGCGCAATCAGGTCGTCGTTGAAACGCTCGGTTGAGTCGTTCGACGAGCCGCTCTGCTCAAAGTCTTGAAATTCCATCATGTTCCTCAGTCGCCAAGCCTAGCCGAATCGGCAGGCCCCGATTTCACCACGGATCGCACCTGAGCGAGGTAAACAAAGCCGGCCCACCAGTAGAGCCCGATGCCCCACCAGGCGAACGCCCAAGCAACCGGCAAGACAAAATCCGAGCCAGCTGGAAACGCTGCGGCAATTAGCAAAAGCGGGAAGGCGTATAGAAGAGCAAAGGTTCCGGCCTTGCCGAGATAGTGAACCGGCAGCGGACCGTATCCCCTGCTGGCTAGAACCGGATAGGTAAAGAGCAGTATGACATCTCGGGCGATAACCACAACTGGCAGCCAAATCGGAATGTAACCGACAACGCCCAGGCCAATTAGAGTTGCGAAAATGTAAAGTCGGTCGGCCGCCGGGTCAAGCAGTTGCCCGAGTCGAGTCTCTTGTTTTAGCTTTCGAGCGAAATAGCCATCGAGGTAGTCGGTGATGCTCGCAACAATCAAAACGATTACGGCTTCGAAGTTGAATCCGTTGAGAATCAATACCAAGAAAACGGGAACCAATAACAGTCGCAGCAGGCTAAGCAGGTTCGGAACCGTGCCGAGCTGCTTCCACATAGATGAGTTCCTTTCTTCGGTCGGGCTAGCGGGATTTGAACCCACGACCCCTTGTCCCCCAGACAAGTGCGCTACCAAGCTGCGCTATAGCCCGTTTTCCTATTGGGAGTTTATCGCTTTCGTTTCTCTCGGATTCTCATCGCAACTTCGATTGGGCTACCTTCGAAGCCGTAGGTCTCGCGCAGGCGACGCTGAATGAACCTGCGGTAACCCTGATCTAAGAAGCCGGTGGTAAACAAAACAAATTTTGGTGGTCGACTCGAAACCTGGCTTCCGTAAAGAATTCTCGGTTGCTTACCGCCACGAACCGGGTGAGGGTTCTCCATGGTGAGCTCCTGCAAAAATGCGTTGAACTTTCCGGTCGCGACACGGGTGTCCCAGCCATCCAAGGCCACCTCCAGAGCTGGAACCAACTTCTCAAGGTGCCTTCCGGTCTTTGCCGAAATGTTTACGCGAGGCGCCCAATCGACGTGCGCTAGATCCTGTTCGATTTCTCTTTCGAGATACTTGCGTCGCTCGTCATCGAGTTCGTCCCACTTATTGAATGCCAAAACCAGCGCGCGCCCCGACTCGAGCGCCATGTCGACGATGCGAATGTCTGCCTCGCTGATTGGCTGGGTCACGTCAAACAACACAACGGCAACTTCGGCACGCTCAAGTGCCGCCGCAGTGCGCAAGCTCGCATAGAAGTCAGCGCCCTGCGCCAGGTGAACTCGGCGTCTAATGCCCGCTGTGTCAACAAACCGCCAAATGCGACCACCCAACTCAACCTGCTCGTCGATTGGGTCGCGAGTGGTTCCTGCGAGATCGTTTACCACGGCGCGCTCAGAACCAACCGCCTTGTTCAAGAGCGAAGACTTTCCAACGTTTGGTCGGCCAATAATTGCAACTCGGCGAGGGCCACCAAACTCTTGTTTCGCAACTGCCGAGACTTCTGGAAGAACTTTCATAGCCTCGTCGAGCATGTCGGCAACGCCACGGCCGTGCACCGCCGAAACCGGATATGGCTCGCCGAGACCGAGCGACCAGAGTGACGCCGCTTCTGGTTCCTGCTTGAGGTCGTCAATTTTGTTCGCCACCAAAATCACTGGCTTGCCGCTCTTTCGAAGCATCGGAACCACGCGTTCATCGCTCGAGGTCGCGCCGACCATTGCGTCGACAACAAAAATGACGGCATCTGCGAGTTCAATCGCGATTTCTGCCTGCAGCGCTACCGACTTGTCGATGCCCTTGGCATCCGGCTCCCAGCCACCGGTGTCAACCAGGGTGAACTTGCGGTCATTCCACTCGGCCTTGTAAGAAACTCGATCGCGAGTCACGCCAGGCTTGTCTTCAACCACGGCCTCGCGTCGACCAAGAATTCGATTGACCAGCGCAGATTTGCCAACATTTGGTCGCCCAACGATTGCCAAAACCGGTAGGGCGGGCAAATAGAGAGGTTCATCTTCAAAACCGAGCTCTGTGGCAAGACGTCTAGGTCTTCGGGTTCCAGGTCGTAGTCTTCGAGGCCCATTCGCATGGCCTTGGCCTTGGTTTCGGCGTCTTGGTCTGAGAGCTCTCTTAGTTTTTCAAGGAAATCAGGCGCGATTGGCTCGAATTCGAAGTCATCGTTCACGAGGCGCTCGCTTTCAGGTCAGCAGTAATTTGGGCAATCATGACCGAAACGGTTTGATCAAAATCTAGGTCGGAGGAATCAACCAGGGTCACTCCCGGAGCGGCATTCATGAAATCGACTATCTTCGAGTCGTTTTCGTCACGCTTTGAAACCTGGTTGACCACGGCGCTTGCCGAGTCAGCCGAAAGTTCTTTAGACCTACGTTGCAATCGTACCGTCTCGGATGCGGTTAGCAGAAGCCTGCTTTGCGCCTCGGGAAACACCACCGTGGTGATGTCGCGGCCTTCAACGACGACCCCGTCGAGTGAGCACTCTTCAACCAGTGCTCTGGTCAGTCGCTTCATGTATTCGCGAACGCTAGTCAAGGCGGCAACCGAGCTGACGGTTTCGGAAATCAAAGATGTGCGAATGGCTTCGGTTACATCGTGACCGGCAACTCGAACCCAAAAATCATCGGGGTCGGTAGAAATCGAATAGTCAAAGTCAGCTTCGAAGTCTGCGCCCTCGACCTTTTCAAAACTCAAGCCGTTGAGAGTCGCCCAGGCCAACGCGCGATAGGCGGCACCGGTATCGAGGTAACCGAAATTCAGTTGCCGAGCGACCTGCTTGCTGACGCTCGATTTTCCAGAACCCGCAGGGCCATCTATGGCTACGATTTTCTTGGCCATCAGCCGACCAATTTCCAACCGCGCTCAGTCAACGCCGAAATCAGAGTTGCCTCGACCTGCGGGAGCACCGAGACCTCAACCAGACCCACCGGGCTGCTCGGCGAGTGCTCGAGTTTGATTTCTTCGAGGTTCACCCCGATCTCGCCGATTTCGGTGAGCAAACGCGCTAACTCGCCAGGGCTGTCGTCGATCATGACAGTGGTAACCGAGTACTTGGTTGATTTGGTGCCGTGTTTTCCCGGCAGCCTGGCCACACCTGCGTTTCCGCGTTCGAGCAGAGAGTTGAGTGTCGACAGCGAACCATTGACTTCAGGGTTCTCGAGAGCCTGCATCACGGCACCGAGGTCATTCTGCACATTGCGAAGCACAGCGAGCACCTCGGGGGCATTCGCCGACAGTATCTGCAGCCAGAGCTTCGGGTTACTCGCGGCTATGCGCGTTGTATCGCGAACACCCTGACCGGCAAGAGCGATGTCTTCGTCTGAGGCATCAATCAGGGATGCTGCCGTGATGCTCGAGATCAACTGCGGAACGTGCGAGACGAACGCAACGGCTCTGTCGTGTTCGGCAGCAGAAGACTCAACCGGCGCAGACGATAGATCTAGTGCGAGATTCTCAACCGCCTGCCGAGCCTTTGCGCTGCTAGTTTCTGATGGCACAACAACCCAAACCCGCCCAAGGAATAGATCTGCTCTGCCAGATGCGGCTCCCCCGCGCTCCCGACCAGCCATGGGGTGTGACCCTACATAGCGAGACAGGTCTGATCCGTTTTTTCTTAGCTGCTCGAGAATCGCAGACTTGACGCTGGCGACATCCGTGACAAAGGCCTCGGGATGGGCTTCGAGCTCACGCGCAACCACCGCGGCGGTCACATCTGGTGGAACGCAAACGATAATCAGGTTCGGGCTGTCTTCAGAAGAAACGGCGCGACCGGCACCGTAGTCAATTGCGAGCATCTGATTGGCCGGTGAGACATCTTCTATTGCAACATCAACCTGCAACTTCTGCAGGGCAAGACCAATGCTGGTGCCAATTAGCCCAGCACCTACAATCTTTACCTGCCCGTGGGTGCGAGCATTCACTGCGCTAAGTCCAGACGCAGTGCTGTTGCGCCGCGAAGATAAACGTGCTGGATCTCTTTGCGACTGGTTTCGATGTCGGCGTAAACCATGACTCTAATCACGCGATCGAGGGCCTGCTTCACGTCCATTTCGACGAAGCACATCAGAGGCACATCTCCCAACCCAAGCTCGCGAGCGGCCAGTGCCGGAAACTCGCTGGTGATGTCGGGGGTAGCGGTGAAGAGAATCGATACCAGTGACGAACTCTCGATGTTGTTGACGTGCAGAACTTTCGACAACAGTTCGGCGGTTGACTTGAGAAGGTGCTCACGCTCGTCGGCGTCTAGTTGTATCGCTCCGCGAATTGCTCTGAGTGCCATGGTTTACTTGCCCCTTGCCTTTGCCGCTGTTACGTGTGGTGCGCGCTTGGCAGCCTGAGAGGCGCGCATCGGCTTGCCCTCTGCCGCTTTCAAAAGCGCGCCTATTTCGACCTTGCTCAGCTCTCTTACCTTGCCCGCTTTGAGCGGCCCAAGCTGAATTGATCCGAACTGTTTGCGAACCAGCCCCAAAACCGGGTGACCCAGATAATCAAACATTCTTCTGACTATGCGGTTGCGTCCCGAGTGCAATTCGATCTCGAGCAAACTCTCGCCAATCGCCACCTGAACTAGTTTGGCCTTGTCTGCCTTGATGAAACCGTCTTCGAGCTCGAAGCCGCTGAGCAGCTTGTGAACAATTCCCGGCTCAACCACTCCCTGAACTCGAACCACATAGGTCTTGGTAACGCCAAATTTTGGGTGAGCAAGTTTGTGAGCTAACTCGCCGTCGTTGGTCATGATGATTAGTCCGCTGGTTTCGGCATCGAGACGCCCTACATTGAAAACGCGCTCGTAACCCTCAACGAACTGGCTCAGGTCGGCACGGCCATTTTCGTCAGCCATGCTACTGACTACGCCAACCGGCTTATTCAGGGCAAGGTAAACCTTCGAAACATCGAGCTGAATTGGCATTCCGCTGACCGCAACGCGATCGACCTCCGGATCGACTCGGGTTCCGAGCTCGGTTACTCGCTTTCCGTTTACGGTTACTTGACCGCGAACAATCAGGTCTTCGCAAACGCGTCGCGAAGCAACCCCCGCTGATGCCATGACTTTCTGCAGGCGAACACCTTGCTCGCCCTCTGGTTTAGTTGTTTCCATCAAAATCACTGTCCGCGTCTGGAAGGTAAGGGCTGATCAACGGCAAGTCATCTAGCGAGTTGATGCCGAGCAGTTCGAGCAGCAACGGAGTGGTGCCATAGTTGATGGCGCCGGTCTCGCTATCCGTGAATAATTCACTGATGAGGCCTCGGCTCAGAAGCGTCTTGACAACCGAATCGACATTCACCGCACGGATAGAGGCCACCTGGCCGCGAGAGATTGGCTGCTTGTAGGCAATCACGGCGAGAGTCTCAAGCGCTGCCTGCGAGAGCTTCGATGGGCTCTCGTTAGCCACAAACATGCGAACGGCCCAATCGAAGTCTTGGCGAACGAAGATTCTCCAGCCGCCGCCAACTTCACGCAATTCGAAACCGCGGGCCTGCTCTGAGGTCTCGCCGTTGTAGTCGGCCTGAAGCGTCTGCACAACATTGCGAACCTGATTTACCGGAGTCTCAAGCGCGGCAGCGATGGCCAAGAGTGAAACCGGTGAGTCGGTAACCATGAGAATGGCTTCGACCGCTCCGCGAAGCTCCTGCTCGGAGAGTTCAACTTTTTCAACCACAGCCGTCTCTTGGCTGGTTTCGAAAGTCTCATCAATCTCCGCCCGCTCAGGCGTTAGGTTCTCATTCATAATCTGCTCCAAAAGCGGCTAGTTGTTCATCATCAAAAGAATTTCCACGCCAGGTGATTGTCAAGTCGCCAAGTGGGCTGTCTTGTTCAAAGCTCACGGCCGAAACTCGGTAGAGCTCTAAGACGGCCAAGAAGCGCGCCACGACAATTGCTCGATCTCTCACGGCTCCGATTACCTCGCGAAAGGTGATGCTTGGCTTGACTCTGAGCATGGCCAAGACCTCGGCCGCTTGCTCACGGATGCTGACGCGCGGTGCATGCAAGTGGGTCATACCGACTCCCACGATGGCTTTCGGGGTCAGCACCTCCTGTGCGAGATTTGCGAAGTCCTCGAGTGACATTTTCCAAACCAGTTCGGGCTTCTGCTCTTTGAATCTCTCTTCGATGCGAACGTCTCGAGCCGAGCGCAAAGACTCGCCTGCGAAGGCCGCGCTGAACCAGGCAGAAACGTCTTTGAAGGCGCGGTACTGAAGCAAGCGAGCAAAGAGCAGGTCTCGCGCTTCGAGCATGGCAACGTCTTCTGGGTTGACCACCTCACCCTTTGGCAATAGCCCGGCAATCTTTAGGTCTAGCAGGGTGGCGGCCACAACTAGAAACTCGCTCGCCTGTTCTAGCTCTTCGTGCTCGTCGAGAGTCTTGAGATAAGAAATGAACTCGTCGGTAACTTTGCTGAGCGAGATCTCGGTGATGTCTAACTCGTGCTTGCTGATCAGCGACAGCAGCAAATCGAACGGGCCGTCAAAGTTGCCGAGGCTGAGCGAGAATCCGCCCGAGTGCTCGGTCAACGTCTCCGGGCTAACGGGCGCAGCCACGTGCAATCAATTCTCGGGCTACCGAACGATAACTCTCGGCCGCTTCAGATGTTGGTGCGTAAGCCGTGATTGGCAATTGCGCGACGGTGGCATCCTTGAATTTAACGGCTCGGGTTACCTGGGTCTTGAACACAAAACTGCCGAAGGCCTCGTTCAAACGATCGAGCACCTCTTTTGAGTGCAGGGTTCGTTCGTGCAGGGTCACCAGAATTCCGTCGAGCTTGAGCGCTGGGTTTAGTCGGTCTTGAACCTTGTTGATTTGATCTTTGAGCAACGCTACGCCGCGAAGGGCAAAAAAGTCTGTCGCCATCGGAATCAGCACCCCGTGAGCCGCGGTCAGCGCGTTGACGTTTAGCAAACCGAGCGAAGGTTGGCAGTCGATGATGATTACGTCATACTCATCGACGACCTTGCGCAGAATGTTGGCAAGGATGCTCTCGCGGGCAACTTCGTTGACCAATTCAATCTCGGCAACCGACAGGTCGATGTTTGCGGCAATAAGGTCGAGATTTTCAACCGGCGACCGACGAATAACCTCGTGCGGGTCCTTTATTGTGCCCTTCATCAGGTCGTAAATGGTGGCAACTTCGCCAGGCACCGCAACTACTCCGAGGTGTGTGCTGAGAGCGCCCTGCGGATCGAAATCGACTACGAGCACCTTGCGACCATACTCGGCAAGAGCAGCGGCCATGTTCACCGCGGTTGTAGTTTTACCTACGCCACCCTTTTGATTGCACATCGCAATAATGCGGGCAGGGCCGTGAGTTGTAAGTTTTTTCGGGATGGGAAAGCGCGTGTCTGGTTCGACAACTTTTTTAGCCACTTAGATCCTCCCGGGTGAAGTTCATCCAGAAGTCTACCAAGCCGCCCAAACCTCTGTTTTCGGGGCTACTTGCGAGCCCTCGGGTGTGCCGTGGCGTAGATCTCCCTCAGTCGATCGACTGTAATCAGGGTGTAAATCTGGGTCGTAGCCACGGATGAGTGGCCAAGTAACTCCTGAACGACCCTGACATCGGCACCACCCTCGAGCAGGTGCGTGGCGAATGAGTGCCTAAGGGTGTGCGGCGAGATTTCGGAGTGCAGGCCAGCTACCGAGGCGGCATCGGAGATTATCTGCCAAGCGCTCTGACGGCTAAGTCGCCCGCCGCGCTGATTTAAGAACAGCGCCGGAGTGCCTTTGCCGAGAACGGCAAGTGCCGGGCGAATTCGCACGAGGTAGGTTTGCAGCGCTCGTTGCGCGTATGTGCCCACCGGCACGATGCGCTCTTTTGAGCCTTTGCCGAAGAGTCGAACCAGAGTGGGGTCGACCAGATCATCGAGGTCAAGGTTCACCACCTCGCTAACGCGAGCTCCGGTTGCATAAAGCAACTCGAGCAGAGCGCGGTCGCGCATTCCCACCGAGGTAACCGAGTCTTCGCTCTCCGGCGCTGGCCCAGCGGCATCGAGCAGTCGCTCAACATCTTCGAGCGCGATGGCCTTTGGCAAACGCCTGCTCGCCTTCGGCGGCGCAATTGCTGCGGCGACATCCTCGGCAATTTGATTTTCGCTCAGCAAAAACTTGTGTAGCCCGCGCACAGCAGCCAGCATGCGCGCGACCGAAGACGAAGCCAGCCCGCGAACCTGAACTAAAGACTGTGCGTAATCGGCGACCTGCTGCGCAGAAACCTGAGCGAAGCTTTCAAACGAGAACTGCTGCAAAAACTCTCGGTATGCTCGCAAATCGCGACGGTAGGCGGCCACCGTGTTTTTGGCCAGGCCGCGTTCGATTGCGAGTTGCCTCAGATACGAATCAACCTGCTTCTCGAGCGACAAGACTAGGCCTGACCTCGAAGTGCGGCGGCCATAATGCCAACCGCGGCACTCGGACTCTTGACGTCGCTCGAAAGAACCGACTCAAGTGCGACTGCAAAGTCGACCCATTCAACCAACATGTCTGCCTCCTCGGCTTCGGTTGGTGGGCGAACCTCACTGAGAGTCAGGTCACGAGCCAAAAAGATTGCAATGTTTTCGCTGCTACCACCGGGGGTGGTGAAAAATTCGATTAGCGGCTCGAGTGTGCCGGCAAGGTAACCGGTTTCTTCAAGCAGCTCTCTTCTCGCGGCGCTCTCTGCGTTTTCTCCCTCGACGTCCAGCAATCCAGCGGGAATCTCCCAAAGAAACTGCCCCACCGGGTGCCGATACTGACGAATCATGAGAACCTGGCCGAGGTCATTGATGGCAACCACCGCGACAGCACCTGGATGAGAAACAAACTCTCGAGTCAGCGGCTTATCGGCAAACTCGAAGGTCTCTCGCAAGACATTCCAGATCATGCCGCTCAAGGCAACCTCGCTCGAACTCACGTTCACAGCGAATGGTTGATCTTTAGGCATCATTTGCTTCAAACAGCTTGCTAGCCAACTGGCGCTCTAGCGCAGCAACCACGAGCCCCTTGAAGAGAGGGTGGGCGCGATTTGGGCGTGAACGGAATTCCGGGTGCGCCTGAGTCGCGACGTAATACGGGTGAACCTCGCGAGGCAACTCAACATACTCAACCAGGTGACCGTCAGGCGAAGTTCCCGAGAACACCAAGCCCGCCGCAGAAATCTGGTCTCGGTATGAGTTGTTGACTTCGTAGCGGTGACGGTGACGCTCTGAAACCAATTCAGAATCGTAAACCTCGGC
>JBEAWS010000090.1:0-3002 GCA_041160185.1 Actinomycetota bacterium | reverse complement strand
CCCTTGCGCTTTGTCTTGCATTGGCAAGAAAGTTACCCGAACGCGTGGTGGCAAAAAGCTGGGGCAAAAAGTTTGCAGTCAGTCTTTACGACTCTCATGTCTTAATCGTTGGTGGCGGGGGAATCGCAGAGGAGCTTGTTTCTCTGCTCGCGCCATTTAAATGCAGAGTTACCGTCGTTCGCAAACACACCGCTGATATCGAAGGCGCTACCGAGACGGTCGGCTTCGACCGGCTCGATGAGTTTCTGCCTCAAGTCGATTTCGTTGTGCTGGCGGCCGCCCTCACCAGCGAGACGCTGTACCTCTTTGACGCAAGGCGATTCTCGCTCATGAAACCTTCCGCTTATCTGGTCAACGTGGCCAGAGGCAAAATGATTGACTCCGGCGCGCTCATAGATGCCCTGCGCAACGAAACGATCGCAGGTGCCGCAGTCGACGTGACCGATCCCGAGCCGGTGCCAGACGGTCATGCTTTGTGGACGACACCTAACCTGCTGATTACTCCGCACACGGCCGACACCAATGCTCAGGTCGTTCGGCTGTTCAGCCAGCGAATTGATGCAAACGTCAGAGCGTGGCTCACGGGTTCAGATTGGGTTGGCAGGGTAGACCCACAGCTTGGCTACTGATTCGCTGTTTGGCGAATTCGAAGGTGCTTTGCTAGTGTTAGAGGCTGCGAAAGCATTCCTCGGTAGCTCAATTGGCAGAGCAATCGGCTGTTAACCGATAGGTTCTTGGTTCGAGTCCAAGCCGGGGAGCAAATATTGCCAGGCCCCATGACAGGTTCAGGAGGCACACTTGATTAGTTGGATTCAAACCCAAAAATGGCAAGCCAGCACACTGATCTCTGTCTTCTCGTTGCTCTTCTTCGGCGGCATCGACCTGTTTCTATTCGGCCTCCAAGGCGCATGGATTTCGGCGATTCTTGCAGTGGCCGTCTTGTTTGCAGCCACAATTCCGTGGCTATCCCTCGCTTTGGTTTCCGCAGGCCTTATCGCCGGGATGGCTTTTGAAATCGCTCCCGGTCCATCCGCGTTCATAGCTTTGGTGGCTCTGTTTCTTGCTTCGGCTTTCGCCTCGCGTGTTCAGCGCAATACGGCGTTCATAACTTCGGCCTTGCTTGGATTAGCAACTGCGGTTTACGTGGTTGTGCTTTCTGGTGATTTGCTTGGCAAGTACGGGTTGTTTTCAATCAGCGAAACAGCGCGTAACTGGCTGATGTTCGCAGCCGCTGTTTTGGTCGTCAGTCTCAACACGCTGGCCTGGTTGCTTGGCCGACTGTTAGCTACACGATCGAGGCACGTGGGTACGAGTTTTGACCGGGCCGTCGCAGAAAGAACTCAAGCGAAACTGGCGCTCGAGGTAGCCGAGCAAAATGAAAGATTCGAAATCGCCCGTGATATCAGCGAACTGGTGATTCAACGGGTCTCGGCAACAATCAGCATCGCAGAGGGCGGCCTCTATGCCGTGCAGTCAGAACCCGCGGCCGCCACAAGAGTTCTTCAGCAGACCACCGACTCGGCGCGTTCAGCACACTCGGAGTTGCGCAGGCTTTTCGACATGCTCAACAAGTTGAAGCAAGTGAGCGCCGCACCGCCAAAACTAGACGACCTCGAGCCGCTGATCGTTGCTTATCGCGAACTTGGCTTCAACATAAATCTCAGGCACGAGGGGCCTAGGTTTGAACTCAGCGAGGGCGCCGAGCTTGCTATCTATCGAATTGCATTCGACGCGTTAGAAAATGTGCGCAAGCACGCCCCGGCCGCTACCGACGTCACAGTAGATTTCTCTTGGACAGGCGCTGGGTTGCAACTGCTCGTTAAAGACAACGGCACAGAGGTTGCTAATCGCGGTTTGTCGATAGCTGAGATCGCCTACAGCGCCGAGGAAGACCGCAAGGCGCTGACAGAGACCATCCGTGGCGCAGGAATCACGGCAATGAGCGAGCGAGCTGCTCTCTACCAAGGCTCGGTAGAAGCCACCCGTGTGCCTGGCGTTGGGTTCACGGTTTCGGCAATCTTTCCAAGGCTGAAAGAACTATCTGTTGAGTAGTTTTCGCATCGCTCTGGTCAATGGCGACGCAGCCATTCGTGCGGGCAAGCGATTGCTGATTGACAGCCAAGCAGACATGAAGGTTGTCTACGAAGAGTCAATTGCCGCCAAGGCCCTAGAAGTTTTGCCCGAATTGCTGGTTGACGTCGTCGTAATTGATCACCGGCTTCAGGGCATGGATGGGGTATCGCTCTCAAAGCAGTTAATCGCCAGACTTAGCGCGTCGGAACAACGACTTCCGACGATTGTCATCACCGGCGCTTACTTCACCTCTGAGTTGCTAATGGCGAGCATCCGGGCGGGAGCGACTGAGCTGGTTACACAGGATGCCTCGTCGGCTGATCTGCTCGACGCGATACGAAAGTCGCGAAGAAACATGGTCGATGTGAAACTCAAACCATTCGCCGATTTTCTTGACACGACTGACTATGTACCTGTTGTTGCCGTTGACTACCTTTTGAATCTCGCCCAGCTTTCGGTCGAAGAGAAAGAGTTGGTTGAAGCGGTGGCTCTGGCTGAAGATCTTGATGAGATAGCCAAACACTTGGGTTTATCGAGGTCTAGAATTCGAGAGTTGCTCGAAAACACGATGAGAACTTTTGGTTGTGCGACCATCGAGCAGTTGTATTTGGTTATTAGAGATTCGAGCAAGCGTGGCTAGATCGCAAGTTGAGACCATGTCGCTTGGCGTTGGCATTGCAACCGGCCTCTACGGAATCTCCTTCGGCGCTTTGGCGGTCGCAGCCGGGCTAGAAGTCTGGCAAGCCCAGTTGCTGAGCATTCTGATGTTTAGCGGTGGTTCGCAGTTTGCCTTCATCGGCGTCATCGCGAGCGGCGGCATGGCTTCATTGCCAGCGGCCATCGCATCGGCTTGGCTGCTCGGTATTCGCAACGGTTTCTACGCACTGCAAGTGAAGCCGCTGCTGGGTGCACTCGGTTGGCGCACGCCG
>JBEAWS010000093.1:0-3208 GCA_041160185.1 Actinomycetota bacterium | reverse complement strand
ACTTCTTTGAGCACCTTGAAGTTCTCTTCGCCACCGGCAGGAACTTCTTCAAGCACTACGTTTTCGATCTTCCACATCAGCTCGTTTAGTCGAGCCTCAGCCGCGTTGGCAATCTCTAGTGCTGCCTTTACCTTGTCTGCCAGAACCTGTCCGGCTGCAATAAGAGCAGGGCGTTCTTCTTTCGATGCAGAACCAACCAGCTTTGCCGCTGCGTTCTGCTCGGCGCGCAGGGTCTCATACTCTTGAAGTTTCTTGCGCCAGGTGGTGTCGGCCTGTGCCGCTTCGTCAACGATTGCTTCGTCGTTGCCGCGAGCGCGCTGCGAAGCCTTGATGGCTTCTGGGTTTTCGCGCAGTAGGTTCGGGTCGATCACGGCTTAAGCCTACCTTTTGGCGCTGTGGCTGCGGCTTTGGCTCAGCTCTTGGGCAGCACTACGGTTTCGATGTACTTGCGCACGGCAAGCACACGACCGTGTTCGCCCGGCCCTACTTCGATTCCGGCGGCATCGATGGCTCGCTTGAAAAGGTTCTCGACCGCACGAACGGTAGTGCCGCGGCGCTGTGCAATTTCGGTGTTCGATAGTCCGAGGGCAGCCATGTGTAGAAGGTCTAGTTGTGAGCGCGACAAGTTTGAGAGCGAGTGAACCTCACGGTCTTGACGCAGTTCGGCACCGACGCGCCCTCGAAGACTGGCCTTGATTGCCTTGAGCAGAAGCTCGATGTTGCCGACCGACTCTTTCACGAGATAGGCGGCATCCTTGGGAATTGAGCGATTGTCGACACCGATGGTCTTTGGTTCTGGGATGTTGGTTAGAAACAGCAAACCGATCTCGGGGTTTGATTCACGAAGAATTCGGGCCAGGTCGAAACCGTTTGGGCCGGTGCCAAGTTCTACGTCGAGAATGGCGGCGTCTGGGTCAAAACTTGCTGCGAGCTTCACGGCCGCCGAGGTGGTGTCTACCGCCTGAACCTCAAAACCCTGCTTCTCGAGCAACTCGGTGATGAGGGCGCGCATGAACTGGTTGTCTTCAACAACCATGAGCTTTTGAGTCGCCATTGTTCCCGCCCTTCAGGTACAAGCATGGCGCATAGGGTTGACCGAACATTTGTAAATGTTCCTTATTGTGAACATTTTGCAGGTGGTTAGGCTGAAGCAATGCCAACAAGAAGCAACCGTGCCGCAATCATCTACTTTCCTGGGCGAGTAGACCTGCGAAAGTTGCGCAGTGCGGTTGAGGCGGTGACCGCCGGCAACCGCTGGGAGCCGAGTCTTTGGCTGAAGACCGAGGCTAGTGAAACCGGCGCACAACAGGCGCTGCGAGCGATCGCTCAGAAGGCCACACACATAGTTGTTGCCGGCGGTGACGGCACAGTGCGCTCAGTGCTCGAGGCCGTGGCGCTCAGTGGCGCCAAAGTTACCGTTGGCATTGTTCCGATTGGCACCGGCAACGTGCTCGCTCGCAATCTTGGAATTCCACTCGAGAACATTCGCACCCAGGTGCAACGCGCACTGCTCGGAATTGCCCACCCGATAGACATGGGTTTGGCCCGCATAATTCTCGATGACGAAACCAGGGTCGAGAAACTATTTGGCGTAATGGCCGGCATGGGGCTAGACGCGAAAATCATGTTGAGCACAGACCCGGTTCGCAAGCGCAAGCTGGGCTGGATCGCCTACGCCGAGTCAGGTTTCAAGCAACTGCCGCTTCGCTACGAAAAACTTTCGATTCAGATTGATGGTCGCGAGAGCAGAAACGTTCGAGTGCTAACACTTCTAATTGGCAACGTCGGTTGGTTGCCGGGCAATTTGTCGATGATGCCAGATGCATCCTTGGATGACGGCCTGCTCGACGTCGCGGTTATCGGCCCGCGACGGGTGTTGGACTGGATTGACTTTTGGTCTCGCGTGACAATTGGAAACAACGTGGTGCGAACAACTCGTGCGGGGCGAAAGCTTCTTGATGCCACGGCGAACGTGAAGACGCTCGAGAATCTGACCTCGCGAAAGATCCGTGTCACGCCAGAGAGTCGAGTTGAGCTTCAGTTGGATGGCGACCCAATCGGTCTTGTGGCTGAAGTTGAGTTTGAAGCAATTTCACGCGCGGTTAGCGTGCGCTCTTAAGTTTCTTCAGCCAATCATCGGCCAAGGCAAACTCGCTGTTTGAGTTATTGCCCTCGTGAATCGATTTCTCTTTATCTGCACGAGCATAAGAACCCAAAAAGCTAACCTTCGGGCTGAAGCGATGCAAGCCCTTGAGCGACTCGGCCACCGCGTCTTCGTCGATGTGGCCTTGAACGTCGATGTTGAATCGGTAGCGACCGAGACGGTCACCGATTGGTCGCGACTCGATTCGAGAAAGGTTGACGCCTCTGGCAGCGAACTGCTCTAGCATCTCGAGCAAAGCACCCGGGCGATCTGTTGGTAGCTCAACAATCACGCTGGTCTTGTCGCGACCGGTTCGCTCGGCAAGTGCGCCAGCCAAACCAATCTGAATGAAACGAGTCTGCGCGCTCTTGTTGTCGCCGATGTTTTTTGCCAGCACGCGCAACTTGTAGTGGTCGGTGATGGTCGAGGCCGCGACCGCTGCCTGTGCGATATCGCTCTTCAGCAACTCCGCTGCCGCCGCAGCGGTTGAAGTGGTTGGCAGGTGGTGGTGGTTCGGCAGGTTCTCGCCGAGCCAATTGCGAGTCTGCGCATAGGCAACGGGATGGGTGGCGACCGTGCGCACATCCGTGAGTTTGATGCCTGGTCGAGCAACCAGGTCGAACTTAACGTTGACCAGATACTCGCCGTAGATGCGAATGTTCTCGGTAGCAGCCAGGGCGTCTAGGGTTGCCGAAACTCCACCCTCGATTGAGTTCTCGACAGGCACTATCGCGCGAAAAGCTTGCTTGCTGATAACCAGATCGATGGCTTCCTGCACGTGCGAGACCGGCATCCAGACCTGGCCCTTTGCCTCTGGCACCTGTGCCAAAGCAAGTTCGGTGAACGTGCCAACCGGGCCAAGGTAGGCGTAGGCCTTCTTCTTGACTGAACCCTTGCTCGACTTGTTAGGCATAGGTAAAGGGTAATGGTGAAACTAGGTTGATGAAAGAGCGAGCGAACGACTAATTCTTGTAATTCGGTGCCGCTGGCAACTGCCAGAACTGTTCGAGCGTGAGCACTTTAGTTTTGTTCATTTGTGTTGCAAGCTCGACGCCAACAAATCTC
>JBEAWS010000079.1:0-2564 GCA_041160185.1 Actinomycetota bacterium | reverse complement strand
AGTCGATGTCGCGCCAGGCCGGTGGTCAGGCCGCCGGCGGTGTTGGCATGGGTTCTAGGGGTCCCGGTGAGACCAAGATCGAACTCGATCGCCGAAGAATCAACACGCGCATGGCCAAATTGCGAAAGCAGATTGCCGCGATGAAGCCCGCCCGCGATACCAAGCGGGCCAGTCGAACCAAGAACGGAATCCCGAGCGTTGCCATCGCGGGGTACACGAATGCGGGTAAGTCCTCTTTGCTCAACCGACTCACTCGAGCTGGCGTGCTGGTCGAGAACGCGCTGTTCGCCACGCTAGATCCCACTGTGCGCAAGACCCAGACGCCAGATGGCAGACCTTTCACCTTCGCAGACACGGTCGGCTTCGTGCGAAATCTGCCGCACCAATTGGTCGAAGCCTTTCGTTCAACTCTCGAGGAAATCTCGGCAAGCGATTTGGTTGTGCACATTGTCGATGCCTCGCACCCTGATCCGGCCGGCCAAATTGCAACCGTCAGGGATGTCATCGGTGAAGTTGGCGCACGTGATATTCAAGAGCTTGTGGTGTTCAATAAGTGCGACCTGGTTGATGAAACACAGCGACTGGCTTTGCGTGGTCTCGAACCCGGTTCACTTTTGGTTTCGACTAGAACCGGGGAAGGCATTGCCGCGCTAGAAGCAGCAATTGCAAAGTTACTTCCAGAACCAAATGTCGCGGTGTCGCTTTCTATTCCTTACAACAGGGGAGACCTGGTTTCGCGAATGCATTTGAATTCGCGAATCACCAATCTGACCTACGAAGAAGATGGAACCCATGTTGACGCCATGGTCACGCCAGAATTTGCGGCAGAGCTGTCGCAGTTTTCGCGCTAGAGCTGCTGAGCCTTAAACCTTGCGAAGAACGGTTACGACTTTTCCAAGAATCTCGCAGTTGTCTGCAGGGATCGGCTCGTAGTTTGAGTTTCTCGGCAGCAACCAGGTGTGGCCGTCACGCTGCTTGAAAATCTTGCAGGTTGCTTCACCGTCAATCATGGCGGCAACCATATCGCCGTTTTCTGCGGTCTTTTGCTGTCGGCAGACAATTAGGTCGCCCTCAACTATTGATGCGTCGATCATCGAGTCACCCTTGATTTCGAGCATGAAGAGATCGCCCTTGCCGGTGAGCGCTCGAGGCACTGGAACGTATTCGCTGATGTTCTGCTCGGCGGTGATTGGAACACCGGCCGCGATTGAACCTACGAGAGGAACGTGGGCGGCGTCGCCGAATTGAACCGGATTCTCGCTGTCTGCTCGCTCTAGTCCCTCGGGTTCGATTAGAACCTGGATGCCTCGGGCCAGGCCGTCTTTCAGATCGATAAACCCGGCCTTTTCGAGTTGGTTGAGCTGGTGGCTGACACTTGAAACGGCCTTCAGCTCGACGTTTTCGGCGATCTCTCGCATGGATGGGGCATAGCCGCGCTCGTCTTTGAAGCGGATGATGTAGTCGAGGATTCTGGCCTGCACGGCACTGAGGTGCTCGGCGCGGCGATTGTTGTCTGACATGGTTGCCCCTTTCCTGGCTCTTAGCGGTCAATCTGCTGCGGTTGGTGCCGTGTCAGTGGCTACCGCTTGACTGCTCTTATCGAAACTTTATTCGAATTTCGGTCAAAAAACAAACAGATTTTCGAAAGTGTCGAGAAAAGACTTGACATCCTGTGGGTGTGTTGTCGTATTCTTGTTCTAATTCGAACAGATGTTCGAAAAGAAAGGCTAAATCATGGTTCTTGTAGATCCTCGCCGTTTCGTCCAGCGGGTCGGCATGCTCGTCGTCGCTGGGTTCGCTGTCACCAGCTTCGTCTTTGGTCAGGTGGCTAGCGCTAATGACTCCCAGGCAGAGCAGGTTTACTACTCTGTTGCCTCGGGCGACACCCTTTGGAAGATTGCTGCCGATCAGGCTCCAAACCAAGATCCTCGCGACTTTATCGCGCAACTCGTTGAACTAAACAAGCTCACCACTGACGGTGTCACTCCCGGTCAGCGGTTGCTACTGCCAAACGGTTAGTCCTCCGTTTAGCGCTGCTCGCGCGGAGAGTCATCTGGGGCCTTTGGGTAACCTTTACCTGTGGCGCACCCTGATGATTCTCCGATTCGCGATGACTCTCACCTAGAGACTCCGATTGTCGCCATTTTCGAATACGCCGGCTCACATGCCGACAAAGTTGCAAACTTTCTGGCAACACACGACGCGGATGTATACGTCTCATCAAATTGGGCCATCTGTCTTGCCGCCGACGGGCTAATTATTCCGGGCGGTAATTCTCCAGAAGAAATTGCTCGAGAAATCAAACCGCTTCGCGCAGCGGAGCTAATAGATGCGAGGCTGCTTGCTAACCGGTCAGTTTTAGCAATCGGCAACGCCTTCAACTTACTTTTCGAAACCGAAGAAGAATCTGATTCCAACGTATTCAATCAGTGGCCGGGGGTATCGGAGCAACTTGAATCGATTGCAGTGCCGCTGTGCTGCAAAGTTGAGGGAGCTCTCGATTCGCATCTTTTCAGCGGTGTTCAAGCCGAAGAGTTTCTGTTCGAAGTTGCTAGATACGTTAC
>JBEAWS010000055.1:0-3801 GCA_041160185.1 Actinomycetota bacterium | reverse complement strand
TCTGAGCGGTGAACACACCGACGACATATCTTCGCGAGTTGCGGCATTGGGGTGGCGGGCAACCGGAGCGGCACTCGTGCTGATCGGGAATGGCGACGCGAACCTTGACTCTGATCAGTTGCGTCGCATCGCTCGCAAGTCAGAAGCCGATGTGCTGATTGGCGTTCACGGCGATCGCTTGATTGTTGTGATTGGCAAGGTTTCGAAGGCTGCATCCGAGCGAAGCGCGGGGTCGTTCGCTACTATCGTCTCTCTGCTCGAACCATTTTTTGCACCCGGCGCTCTGGTTGTCGGGCCAGTGGTTAGAGATGTGTCGGCGGCGCACAACTCAGCCAGAGCGGCACTCTCGGCATTTGCCGTGCTGCGAAACGCAAGCAAGCTGCAACGCATCACTCAGGCCGACGACGTGCTTGCCGAACGCGCACTTGCGGGCGACGCTCTGGCGAAACAAACGCTGGTCGACAAGATTTACAAACCGCTTGCCGAGAATTCTGCCGAACTTCTTGAAACACTGGTTGCCTACCTAGACTGCGGCCGATCGCTCGAAGCCACGTCGAAGCAACTCTTCGTGCACGCGAATACGGTTCGCTACCGCCTCAAGCGCATCAGCGAAATAATTGGCTGGGATGCCACTGGCGCGCACGAGGCTTTCGTTCTTCAGGTTGCGATGGTCTTAGGCTCGATGAGCGAGTCGAACACAGAAGGAACCGTTTCATGATTGCAATTGTTTGCCCCGGACAGGGCGCTCAGACACCTGGATTTTTTGCTCCTTGGCTCGAAATAGAAGAGTTTCGAAGCAAGATCGAACAGCTTTCAGACGCGAGTGGTCTTGATCTGATTAAGCACGGAACGGTCAGCGACGCCGACACCATCAGAGACACTTCGATTGCACAACCGCTGATTGTTTCAGCCGGAATCGCGTCGGCCAACGTCCTGCTAAATGGCCTTTCAGCAAAGGCAGCTGGGATAGCCGGGATTTCTGGTCACTCGGTTGGTGAGGTAACCGCCGCCGCAGTTGCCGGAGTCTTCTCGGATGAAAACGCAATGAAATTCGTAATGACCAGAGGCAACGCCATGGCAGCGGCCGCTTCGCTTGAGTCGACATCGATGGCCGCAGTTCTCGGTGGTGTCGAAGAAGAAGTTCTCGCTGCTCTCGAGAAGCTGAACCTAGAACCGGCAAACCGCAATGGCGCCGGGCAAATCGTTGCAGCTGGTGCCGCCAGCGACATCGCGCTTCTGCAGGCTAACACTCCGGCAGGCAGCAGGGTAATCGCTCTTCAGGTTGCCGGCGCTTTTCACACCCGATACATGCATCCGGCGGTAGCAACTCTTGAGATGTTCGCCAAAGATCTAGACAGCCAAGACCCAGAGGTGAAGCTTTGGACAAACTCGACCGGGCAACTTCAGTCGAGCGGGCGATCGTTTATCGAACAGATGGTCAACCAGGTTTCGAACCCAGTGCGCTGGGATCTGTGCATGGCTTCGATGCTCAGTGCGGGCGTGACCGCAATCATTGAACTCTCGCCGGCCGGAACACTGGTTGGGCTTGCCAAGCGCGCGATGCCGGGGGTTGAAACGGTTGCAGTGAAGACTCCTGAAAATATTGAGGCGGCTTTGTCGCTAATCAACAATCACCAATAATGACTCAAGCGGTAAGTTTGTAGCATTCTACGAATTGAGGTCTTTTGAGTCAGCCAACTCTCAATCAGTATTCCCCGGTCAAGTTTTCGCGCATCTACTCGCTAGGTGCAGCCCGAGGCGACCTAGTGGTCACCAACGACGATATCGCCGGCCCTATCGACTCGAGTGACGAGTGGATTCAACGCCGCACAGGAATCATCAGCAGACGTCGGGCCAGCAAAGACCTAAGCCTCATGGACATGGCGGTTGACGCCTCGAACATTGCAATCAAACGCGCGGGAATCGACGCAAGCGAAATTGGCGCGGTAATTTTCAGCACCATAACCCACCCCCACCAAACACCTTCTGCGGCAGCGTTGCTTGCCGACAAAATTGGAGCAACCCCCGCGCCTGCATACGACGTCTCGGCCGCTTGCGCCGGATACTGCTATGGAATCGCACAGGCAGACGCGCTAGTTAGATCTGGCATGGCCAAGTTTGTGCTCGTAGTTGGCGGCGAAAAACTCAGCGACTTTCTAGATCCGACAGATCGCACCATCAGCTTTTTGCTCGCCGATGGTGCAGGTGCGGCAATCGTCGGACCAAGCGATACCCCCGGAATCAGCCCGACAGTTTGGGGTTCAGATGGCTCGCACTGGGGTGCCGTCGGAATGACTGCCTCGCTGCTCGAACTTCGTGACGGCGAGTCGGGCTGGCCAACACTCGTTCAAGACGGTGCAACGGTATTCAAGTGGGCGGTCTGGGAAATGGTAAAGGTTGCCAAGGAAGCCCTGGTTGTGGCCGGCATCAAAGCCGAAGATCTCGCCGCAATCGTCACCCACCAGGCGAACATTCGCATTATCGATGAGCTCGCGAAGCAGCTCGAAGTTCCAAGCGGGGTAGTGATTGCCCGCGATATCATCTACACCGGCAACACCTCGGCGGCATCCGTGCCTTTAGCCATGGATGCGCTGCTGACCTCAGGTGAGGTCAAATCGGGCGGTTTAGCCCTGCAAATCGGCTTTGGCGCAGGTCTCGCCTTCGCGGCCCAAGTAGTCGTTCTGCCCTAAAATTGAGTCAGTCCCAAATTCAAACCAAGGAGTAAACCAATGGCACTATCGCAAACCGAAGTTCTAACCGGCTTGGCACAAATCGTAAACGAAGAGACCGGTCTAGACACTTCACAGGTGCAGATGGAGAAGTCGTTCGTTGACGACCTAGACATTGACTCGATCTCGATGCTAACCATCGTGATGAACGCTGAAGAGAAGTTTGGCGTAACCATTCCTGAAGATAAGGTCGCCGACCTAAAGACCGTGGCAGACGCGGTTAACTTCATCACCGAGGCTCAGTAGAGCCTTCGTTGACCCACAAAATAGTCGTAACCGGGCTGGGTGCAACCACCCCGCTCGGTGGCGACGTGCAGACCACCTGGCGAGCACTGCTTGCCGGTGAGTCTGGCGTTTCTACGCTCGAGCAAGAGTGGGTCGAACGCCACCAGCTGCCGGTCAAGTTTGCCGGTCAAGCAAAGGTGGCAGCCAAAGAAATACTGAGCGTTCCAGAGACCAAACGACTCGACCCAGCCAGCCAGTTTGCTCTTATCGCGGCACGCGAGGCCTGGGCCGACGCCGGCACCCCCGATGTCGAACCCGAAAGACTCGCGGTTGAATTCGCAACCGGAATCGGTGGAGTCTGGACCCTGCTCGACGCCTACGACACCCTGAACACCTCTGGTCCGCGCCGAGTCTTACCGATGACCGTTCCAATGCTGATGGCAAACGGTCCGGCTGCGGCAATTGGAATGGACATCGCCGCTCGCGGTGGCGTTCGCACGGCCGTATCTGCTTGCGCATCAAGCACCGAGGCGATCGCTAATGCAATCGCGCGTTTGCAATCTGGTGCTATTGACATTGTTGTCGCTGGTGGCTGCGAGGCAGCAATTCACCCGCTACCGATTGCAGCATTTGCTTCTATGCACGCGCTTTCTCGCAACAACGAAAACCCCGCTGGCGCAAGCCGCCCATACGACACTGCTCGCGACGGCTTCGTCATGGGCGAAGGTGCCGGAGCTTTGGTTATCGAAACCGAAGAGCACGCGAAAGCCCGTGGCGCAAAAATCTATGCCTACCTGGTTGGCGGTTCGGTGACGAGCGACGCTCACCACATCACAGCGCCAGATCC
>JBEAWS010000051.1:0-3434 GCA_041160185.1 Actinomycetota bacterium | reverse complement strand
CCTTGGTGACCTGCACCAATACTGTGTCGCCGCTCTTCAGCGCCAACTCGATTCTGCGCGACTTATTGCCGGTCTCGGCTAGTTCCCAGTCGACTTCGCCCGAGTAAAGAACTGCGTTTCGACCTCGACCGATATCAACGAAAGCGGCCTCCATCGACGGCAGCACGTTTTGAACTTTGCCCAGGTAGACGTTTCCGATCAGTGATGCTTCTGACGCCTTCGCGACATAGTGCTCGACCAAAACCTTGTCTTCGAGAACACCGAGCTGAATCTTTCCGTCTTTTGAACGAACCACCATTGTGCGGTCGACTGCTTCACGACGAGCCAAAAACTCTGACTCGGTAATCGTGGTGCGACGTCGACCCGCGTCGCGGCCATCGCGTCTGCGTTGCTTCTTGGCCTCAAGCCTGGTTGACCCCTTGATTCGAGTCGGCTCGTTGCTAAATTCTTTTGGTTCGCGCGGTGTTCGAACTTTGACCACGGTGTTTGGTGGCAATTGCTCGCCCTCGGCAACCTCTCCCTCGCGACGGCGCGAGCGGCGGCGAACCGTGGTTTCACCCGATGCGGCAGGTTGCTTGTCTTCAACCGGGCGGCCGCGCTTTTTGTCGATGACCGGGGTTGGCAGATCTGGCGCCATGAACAACATGGATGTCGCGGTGACAGCTACCGGAGCTGCTGCAGCCTGCGGTTCAGCTTTCGCGGCAGACTTCTTGCCGGCCTTTTTCTCTGCTGCCGGCGCTAGTTCTGCCGGCTCTTTCGCAACGGTTTTCTTAGCCGCAGGTTTTTTAGTCGCAGCGGGCTTCTTTTCGGCGGGCTTTGCCTCGACGACCTTCTTGGCAGCGGGCTTCTTCGCAGAAGGCTTCGCTGCTGCGGGTTTGCCAGTCGATTCGACTGATTCTGAATTTTCTTTCTTCACCATTTCTGGTGTACTCCAAGCTGTTTCTGTTTCGGGCCACACTCACCGATTAGAAACCTAAAAATCTTTGCCAAACACTTTTGTGCCTGACCAAACCTTTTCGAGTCATTTGCAGTGGCGCCAGCTGCCCGATGGGCCTTACGCGGCAATCTCACTAATGCTCGAGAAACCTTCGTCGCTTCGGGTGTGGCCTCAGCAACTGCTTCCAGTATGGCACCCGAGACCCGAAAAGTCAGTAGGCACGGGTCTAGACTTAGGCCATGAGCAGTGAAAACCAGGCCAAATCGCCGACCACAGAGGCCTCGAGGGGCTTCGCGGTTCTGCTGATTCTGGCCGGAATCACCGGTTGGTTGGCCTCATTCCTGCTAACCCTCGACAGATTCAAGGTTGCCGCCAACCCCACCGACAAGCTGGCCTGCGACGTAGCCAGCTTCATTTCGTGCAAATCTGTGATGCTCAGCGAACAGGCCGCTCTCTTCGGGTTTCCCAACCCGCTAATCGGAATCGCGACTTTCATGGCCCCGATCGTCGTTGGGTTTGCCATTTTAGCCGGCGCTAAGTTTGCCAACTGGTTCTGGCAACTATTCTTTGCCGGTCACGCACTGGCCCTGGTCTTCGTGCTTTGGCTCTTCAACGCGGCGGTTTTCGACATTGGCGCGCTGTGCCCTTATTGCATGGTGGCGTGGGCCGCGGTCATCCCGTTGTTTTGGCAGTTGCTCACCCATGGAGCTCGCGAGGGCTACCTGCCCGTGCCGGCGAAGACAATCAATTTCTTCTTCAAGGCTTACGACTGGGCGTGGCTGGTTTCGCTAGTCACGGCAATGTTTATGGCGACAGTTATCGCCATTCAGTTCTGGAGCCTCTGGCTCGACTTCTTCGGCCTGAACTAGCCGTCTAGAACCAGAGCGCGATTTCGCGCGATGCCGACTCTTCTGAGTCAGATCCGTGCACGAGGTTTTGTTGAACTTTAGAACCCCAGTCTCGACCTAGATCTCCACGGATGGTTCCCGGTGCCGCAAGCGTTGGGTCGGTTGCACCGGCAAGCGAGCGAAAACCTTCGATGACTCGATTGCCTTCGACGCACAGTGCAACAACATCGCCGCTCATCATAAATTCGACAAGCGGTTCATAGAATGGCTTGCCCTCGTGCTCGGCGTAGTGCTCGGCAAGAAGTTCGCGAGATGGGGTGAATTTCTTCATCGCCACAACGGTGTAGCCCTTGTTCTCGATTCGGCTGATGATTTCACCGATTAGATTGCGCTTCACGCCGTCTGGCTTGATTAGCACCAAAGTTTGCTGTGTCATTAATTGCCTCTACTTCTTGTCTATTTCGATTTCGAAAACTTCGACGTTCTCAGTCTGCCCGAAGGATGCCTTTTCTCGCTCGTATGCCAGTTTTGCGCGGTCGATTGTCGAGCCGGCGATCATGGCCCAGGCCCACATGCAGGCGAAGACTCCGCCGATGTAGAACATCGGGGTCAGCCAGAAGCCGATCGAAATGATTGCCGCCTGAAGCACCCAGCCGAAGCCGTAGCTGCCTTTTCGGCCAAGAATCGCAGGGGTTGCGATGAGCAGGAACGAGAGGGTGAGACCAACCGCCCAGACCACTGGGCCGTCGGCAACTTTGAGCCCGAAACCCGCAAGGGTTGCGAAGAAGACAATGAATGACTCGAACGCAAGCAAAATTGAAGCCAGCAGTCGTCTAATCGATTTAGCTTTCATTGCCATCACTCTCTGTTTCGTTTAACTGGATGTTCTTGAGAACGTCGCCAACCAAAGTGATTGAACCGGTCACCAGGATGGCCCCGTTGTCGGCGACTTCTCGCCTCGCCAAAGTCATCGCGGTCAATGCGCTTTCAGCAGTCTTAACTCTTTCGGCACCGAAAACATTTCGAGCCAACTGCGCAAGCTCGTCGACAGCAATAGCTCTCGGAGATGAAGACTGGGTGATGATGAAAGTCTTTGCCGTCTCATCGAGCGCTTCGAGCAGCGCCGTGGCATCCTTGTCGGCCAAAATTGAAACGACCGCCACGGTCTCTGGTGCGCCGAAAGACTTTTTCATGGCGCGCGCGAGCACTTCTGCCCCACCGGGATTGTGCGCGGCATCGAGAATGGTGAGCGGGTTGCGCGACACAACCTGAAGTCGTCCGGGTGAGGTCGAGTCAGCGATTGCCACGCGCAAAACGTCGTCGAACAAACGATTGCTCGCGCCAAAGAATGCCTCGACCGCGCTGATTGCCAACGCTGCGTTCTCTGCCTGATACTCGCCGTGCAGCGGCAAGAACAGATCGCGATATTCACTGGTGAGTGTCTTCACCGAAAAACGCTGACCGGCGACATCGGGTTCAACATCGAGAACTTCGAAATCTCGACCGTAGACAGCGATGCGCTCAGCGATTGACGCAGACTTCGCTTCGATTACTTCGAGTGCTTCTGCAGGTTGCGCGCTCGACACGACAATCGCTCCGGCTTTGATGATTCCCGATTTTGTTTTTGCAATCTCGGCGACCGTGTTGCC
>JBEAWS010000037.1:0-3747 GCA_041160185.1 Actinomycetota bacterium | reverse complement strand
CCTTAGTAGCCTAACCGCGGCAAGCGCGATTGCCAAGAACTTTTTTGGGCTAAATCAAACCACGGATGGTGAGCTCAGCGTGCAACTCGGCATCTGATGGCTCAACCAAGAACTTGCCGTCTGCGAACTGGATCACCGGGATGTTCTTTCGGCCAGCAATTTGCTCGGCTTCGGCCGCAAACTCTGGGGTGTGCTCGACATCCTTGAGTTCGTATTCGACGCCGAGGGTGTTCATTAGGGCCTTTGAGCGGCGGCAGTCGCTGCACCAGTCGGCACTGTAGAAAGTTACTTCGCTCATTTAGGGCTCCTATCGAAGGCGGTTGCTGTCTGGAAGGTAAAGCACTTCACCATCAAAGGTTATTCCCGTTAGGTCGCGAATCACAATGTCTGCAGGGCCGGCAAGCGCCGCCGCGGTGACCCCAACGATGAGACCTGCCCCAGCCTCCTCGGCTGCCAAGGCTCCGGCAATTGCGTCTTCGAAAACCACGCAGTCTTCGGGGGCGAAACCCAAGCGCTCGGCTCCGAGCAGATAAGGGTCTGGGTGCGGCTTGCCGCGTTTCACATCGGCGGCGGTTACAAGTTCGGCCGGCACTTTGATGCCAGCAGCAATGAGTCGCGCGCGACCGAGGTTCGGGTTTGCCGAGGTGCAAACCGTCCAGGTGCCATCGCGCAGAGAAGAAGTCAGATCAACCGCGCCCGGCAACGCAATCGTGGTGTGTGCCGTGAGTTGTTCGAGCTCGTTGATGCGATTGTTTGCGACTTCAAAAAGATCCGGAGACGAAATCCACTCGCGCACTTTATCTTCTGCACGTTGCCCGGCGTGCTTGGGGTCATCCCAGTTAACCTGCGGTGCATATTCGCTGCACCAAATTGCCCAGGCATCGGCCGCCGCCGCGTGCGAATCGACCAAAACGCCGTCGTTGTCAAAGAGCAGACCGCTCGCATAAAACTTCACGGATGAATTCTCGCGATGCCTAAGCTTCGACCACGAGGTTTTGTTTGCGGTGGCGTTCGGTGATGCTCAGGTAAATTCCGGCCGCGGCGAGAAGCAACAGCACAACTGCCGGAGCCATGTCTTGCAGCCACCACTGAAGCGTTGGCGCAGAGACGGTTGGCATTGGCTGTTCACTTGCGCCCTCGACCCAGGCCGGATAAACCCGTAGTTTTTCAATCGCGGTTGCACCCATGGTGAACGACATGATCGAAACCGTTGCGCCAAAGACAATCGAAAGAACGAAGTTCACGGTTGCAGCACCAGCCGCGAGCGCGGTCTTCGGCTTGGGTGCTTCGACTCGAGCCTGACGTGCTCGCGCAGCAAATCGGGTTCCGAAAATCACGCCGACACCGACGATTGCGATGATCAGCACCCACACCCAGGTGTCGAGGTTGGTGCGAGTTGCGTCATAAATAAACAGCCCAAGGATGATCGCGAACGCGGTGCTGAGAATCGGCACGGCATAGCCCAGCGCCAGCGCCTTCTGGCGTTCGCTCATCTTTGGTTTCGCCTCGCCCTCGGCGGCCACTGAAGCGCTACGAAACACGAAGGCTCGCAAAATCACGTAAACCACTACCGCTGTTGCCAACAGGATTGGCAGGTAGGTCCAGATGAATCGCTGTAAGACGTCGGGGTTTTGGCTCGAAGAGTTAAAGGCACTCAGAAAGCTGGTGAGCGCAAAGATGGTTGTGACTGCTAAGCCGATTACTAGAGCCAGAACGGTGAATCGAACCGCTGCTCGTGCAAGGGCATCGCCTTCGTCGAGCGTTAGCGACTTGACGGCCCATCCGTGTGCAATCAGAGCCGAGAAGGTGCCGACGGTCAAACCAAACAGATAGATGTAAATGGTCGGTTGAACAACGGAATCGTAGTTCTGTTGGCTAACCATAGAAAACCAGTTGGCGAACATCATGATCGACCAAACTGCAGTCAGGCCGATGAGCGGTAATGCTATTGAGCGTTTGACTAGCGGAAGAGTTTTCATGCTTCAACGCTATACCCGTGGCAATAAACTGACGACATGATTCTGGTTATCGGCGAGGCACTAATCGACTTGATTGAGAACCGTTACCAGGCCGGCAGCTTCAACGCGGTGGTTGGCGGGGCAAACGCCAACGTGGCACTGGCTCTCGCCCGACGTGGCACAAAGCACCAGTTCTTGGGGCGAATCTCGAACGACCGGTTCGGCAAGATCATTCGTGAGCGTCTTGAAAGCAACGGGGTTCACCTCGAGCACAGCATCGCCGCCGAAGAACTCACCACACTTGCCGTGGTTAGCCTCGACTCGAAGGGCGTGCCGTCGTATGCCTTCTATGTGAACGGCACAGCCGACTGGGGTTGGGCTTCCGCAGAGCTGCCGACCGATGTCGACCTCGAGAACATGCACGCAACGGCAATTCAGTTCGGCTGCCTGACCATGGCGATGCAGCCCTCTAGCTCGGTCATTGAGAAGTGGGCGCGCGAGCACTTCGATCAGGGTTCGGTAACCATCTCGCACGACATCAACATGCGCCCGGCTTTGGGTTTCGACCCGGCCGAAGAGCGCGTGCGCGTTGAGCGTCTCAACCAGATTTCTCACATCATCAAGGCGTCTGACGAAGACATCGAGTGGCTCTATGGTCTGGCCGAAGGTGCCGACCTCGATGACATCGTTCACTCATGGATAGGTGACACCGAACGAATCGTGTTGGTTACTCGAGGTGCCGACGGTACTTCCATCTACCGCAGACGCAGCGCGCGGGCTACTGTGCCATCGCGTGCCATCAACGTGGTCGACACGGTTGGAGCGGGCGACACCTTTTGCGCAAACTTGCTCGGTCAACTTAGCGACGCCGATGTTCTCGGCAGCAATCCGTTCGATCGCCTAGAAAACTTGACCGATGCCGACCTGCGAGAGTTTGTGCGCATTTCTGCGGTGGCCGCTTCGATCACCTGCGAGCGCGCCGGTTGCGAACCGCCAACTTTGAGCGACCTGAACCAGACACTTGCCTAGAAGCATGCGTAGTCTTTAACCATGAATTCCACCGACATGGATACCCTCAGCTTTGCTGGCAACCTGCTTTTCGTCTTGATTGCCTTCACGATTGCGGCAGCCTGGGTCACTGCGCGAACTGCGCGCAGCAAGGGCTACAAGTTTTGGCTGTTCTTTGTGCTCTCGGTGCTGAGCTGGTTTATCACCGCTGTTGTCACGGTATTTCTCAAGGATAAAGGTGCGGCCAACTCGAAGGTTCGCCTCAACTCTGTGATCATGATGGCCGTAGGGGCGATGATCGAGTTTGGTGCCCTGAGCACCCTGCCGGCAATTGACCCGACGCTAACCGACGAGCAGATCATGCTGGCCTTCATGGATTCTTCGGCCACCGGAACCCTTGTGGTTGCCCTCGCCGGCGCACTACTAATAGTGGCCGGCGTGGCAAACGACAAGCGCTCTGCGAAATAGCTGTGGCTAAGCCCGCCAAGCGCAAATGGCTTGTTTTGGCTAGGCAACAAAGACGGTAGCGCTGAACTTAGTACGGCTGTCAGCCGTTCGTTCAAGCTGCCATGTGTGAGTTAGCTCGCTGTAAAGTTTCGAACCAAAACCGTTGCCTCTGCTGTTCACCGGAGATTTTCCGTTATTCACAATCGAGATAACTACAAGTTTTGCCGTCACTTTGGCGTCAATCTCGATTTCGGTAGCCGATCCGTGCTTGATTGCATTCGAAACCGCTTCGCGCAGCACCTCGGTAACCGCTTCACCGACCAGCGGGTTCTTC
>JBEAWS010000132.1:0-8578 GCA_041160185.1 Actinomycetota bacterium | reverse complement strand
GGCCCGGAATAGCAGTGACGAGGTTGCGTGCATACATGACTGATTGTTCGCTCATATTCCAATCCTACGCCTCGCATTCGTTGGGTTGCTGGCAAGATTGCACTATGCGTCGCGTAATTATTCTCGGATCTACCGGTTCGATCGGCACCCAGGCGCTCGAGGTTATTCGCGAGAATCCGGGCATGTTTGAGGTGGTCGCGCTCGCGGCTGGCAGCAACTCTGAGCTGCTCGAGGCTCAGGCCGCCGAGTTCTCGGTGCCCGGCAGTCGAGCGGTGCTTGGCGCAGAAGCCGCAACCGAATTGGTCGAACAGGTCGATGCCGATGTAGTGGTCAACGGCATAACCGGCTCGATTGGCCTCTTGCCAACTATGGCCGCCTTGCGCAGCGGCAAGACTTTGGCACTGGCAAATAAAGAGTCGCTGATTGTCGGTGGTCGACTAGTCACGGATGCCGCGCAGCCCGGTCAGATAGTTCCGGTCGATAGCGAACACTCGGCGCTCGCGCAGTGCCTGCTCGCCGGTGAGCCGCGCGAGGTGCGCAAGTTGATCTTGACGGCTTCGGGTGGTCCGTTTCGCGGATACACGCGCGAGCAGTTGACTTTGGTCACGCCGCAGCAGGCGCTTGCTCACCCGACCTGGGTAATGGGAAAAGTCGTAACCACGAACTCGGCAACTCTGGTCAACAAGGGTCTCGAACTTATCGAAGCGCACCTGCTTTTCGATATCGACATCGATCGAATCGAAGTCACGGTTCACCCGCAGTCTGTCGTGCACTCGATGGTTGAGTTTTTCGATGGTTCGACCATGGCGCAGTGCTCGCCGCCGAACATGAAGCTTCCGATCGCGCTTGGCATGTCGTGGCCAAATCGAATCGAGAATGTCGTTACCGCAGTTGATTTCACCGCGGCACACCAGTGGACATTCGAGCCGCTCAACGAGAGCGTCTTCGGCGCAGTGCGTTTGGCTCGACAGGTTGGTAAAGCTGCGAGCACCTATCCCGCGGTTTATAACGCCGCGAACGAAGAAGCTGTCGAAGCTTTTCATCGAAACAAGATTGGCTTCAACCAGATTGTCGATGTGATTCAGCGAGTCGTCGATGCTCACGAGCCAGAAGGCGAACTTTCAATCGATTCGGTCTTGGCCGCAGAGCGCTGGGCGCGCGACAGGGCAGTGGCTCAAATGGTGACGGCATGTTAGCAACTAGCAGGTTTTTGTCAGCGCGACTACCTAGGGTCAAAGCATGATCGACATTCTCTGGTACATCGGCGGAATCGCGCTAATCGCATTGGGTATTGGCTTCTCAATCGGTTGGCACGAGCTCGGTCACCTATTGCCGGCCAAGCTGTTCGGTGTCAAAGTACCGAAGTCATGATCGGCTTAGGGCCAACTCTGTTCTCTCGCAAGCGTGGCGAGACCGAATACGGAGTCAAGGCAATTCCGCTCGGTGGCTACATCACGATGATTGGAATGTATCCGCCAGCAAAGTCGGGGGCCAAGGTGGGCACCGGGTTCTTCGCCGAGTCAATTCAGGCAGCCCGCGATGCTCACAGCGAGCACGTGACCGAGGCCGATAAGAATCGCATGTTCTATCAACTGCCGGTTTACAAGCGCATGATCATCATGTTCGGTGGCCCATTCATGAATCTGATTCTGGGTTTCGCGCTAACTTTTGCCGTGCTTATCGGCATCGGAAGTTACGAGCGTTCAACCAACATCGTCGAAGTTTCGCAGTGTGTGCCGAGCAGTTTCACCGAGCAGGTCGAGTGTTCGCCGGCCGATCGGGTTGGCCCGGCGAAAGAGGCGGGCTTGCTTGCGGGCGATGTTATCTTGGCGGTCGACGGCCAGCCAGTTCGCAACTGGGATGAAATCACAAATTACGCGATAGCGAATCCCGGTTCACTAAATCTTGAAGTGATTCGTGATTCGACAAAGCTCACCGCGACAATCAATCCAGTTCTGGTAACTCGCCCGAGCGTTTCTATTGACGGAAAAACCATCACCGAAGAGCTTCCATTCTTTGGCGTCGTGCTCGAACCGGTTCGGCAGTCGCAGAGTTTCGGCGAGGCGCTGACTTACTCGGGCAACATACTCACTTCAACCTTCGATCTGATTCTCACTCTTCCCGTACAGGTGGTTGATTTGCTCAGCAGCACGATCAGCGGCGAAGCTAGAGATTCGAGCGGCCCGGTTTCGATTGTTGGAATTGGTCAGGCTGCCGGCTCTATTGCCAGCAACAACGATGTCGACCCGCTCGACAAGTGGGCAACCGGGTTGATGATGCTGGCGAGCCTCAACTTCGCACTCTTTGCGTTCAACATGCTTCCGCTTTTGCCACTCGACGGTGGGCACTTGGCAGGCGCGGTCTACGAATCAATCAAGAAGGGCTTTTACAGACTCAGGGGCAAGCCGAATCCGGGGCCGGCAGACACCGCCCTGCTCATGCCGCTTACCTATGCGGTAACCGCACTGCTTATCGTGTTGAGCTTGATTCTGCTGGTTGTCGACTTCGTCAACCCGCTGTCGCTTGGTTTCTAGGGCCGAAAGCCGTGGCCGCTGTTTATGCTTAAGTCAAACGAAAGCGAAATTCAATGGTTGCAATAAATCTGGGTAAGCCAAAGCCTCCGGTTTTGACCCCGCGCCGCAAGACCCGCCAGATCATGGTCGGCAAGGTCGGTGTCGGCAGTGATTCGCCGATTTCTGTGCAGTCGATGTGCACAACTCAGACCACCGATGTGAACGCAACCCTTCAGCAAATCGCAGAACTGACGGCATCGGGTTGCGACATCGTTCGCGTTGCGGTTCCGACCCAAGATGACGCTGACAAGCTACAAATAATTGCGAGAAAGTCACAGCTGCCCGTGATTGCCGACATTCACTTTCAGCCAAAATATGTTTTCACGGCAATCGACGCCGGTTGCGGCGCGGTTCGAGTTAACCCTGGCAACATTCGTCAGTTCGATGACAAAGTTGGCGAAATTTCAAAGGCCGCCAAAGAAGCCGGCATCTCGATTCGCATCGGAGTGAACGCCGGTTCACTGGATCCGCGGTTGTTGCAGAAGTACGGCAAGGCCACGGCCGAAGCTCTGGTCGAGTCTGCAGTCTGGGAAGCCTCGCTTTTTGAAGAACACGACTTTCACGACTTCAAGATTTCGGTAAAGCACAACGACCCGGTTGTCATGGTCAAGGCATACGAGATGCTTGCCGAGCGCGGTGACTGGCCACTGCACCTGGGCGTCACCGAAGCCGGGCCAGCTTTTCAGGGAACTATCAAGTCATCGGTTGCCTTCGGTGCTCTGCTGAGCAAAGGCATCGGCGACACCATCCGTGTTTCGCTTTCTGCGCCACCGGTAGAAGAGATTAAGGTTGGCTCGCAGATTCTCGAGAGCCTCAACCTGAGACCAAGAAAACTCGAAATCGTGAGCTGCCCATCTTGCGGTCGTGCCCAGGTCGATGTTTACACACTTGCCAATGAAGTTACCGCGGGGCTCGAGAAACTCACCGTTCCACTTCGTGTTGCCGTAATGGGTTGCGTTGTGAACGGCCCCGGTGAAGCTCGCGAGGCTGACCTGGGTGTCGCATCTGGAAACGGCAAGGGCCAAATCTTTGTTCGCGGTGAAGTTATCAAGACTGTGCCCGAGAGCGAAATCGTTGCAACTCTCATCGAAGAGGCAAACCGCATCGCAGCGACCATGGATCCGAACCTTGTCGGCAGCCCGCAGGTGCTCGTGTCTAATCCAGATAAGTAACCACTCGATTTAGAGCGGTCTCAGCGCCTGCTTGGTAAAGTTTCGGTATGCCGATACGCCTTTCATCCCTGTTCTTGCGCACCTTGCGCGAAGACCCATCTGAAGCCGAAGTAGACAGCCACAAGTTGCTGCTGCGCGCCGGCTACATCAGAAGGGCAGCGCCTGGCGTCTACACCTGGCTGCCACTCGGGCTGTTGGTAAAGGCCAAGGTCGAGCAGGTAGTGCGCGAAGAGATGAACCGCGCCGGCGCTCAGGAAGTGTTTTTCCCGGCTCTTTTGCCACGCGAACCTTTCGAGGCCACCAACCGCTGGACTGAATATGGCGACAACCTGTTTCGCTTGCAGGACCGCAAAAAAGCCGACTATCTGCTAGCGCCAACCCACGAAGAGATGTTCACGCTGCTCGTGAAAGATCTCTACTCTTCATACAAAGACCTTCCGGTTTGCCTCTACCAAATTCAGAACAAGTACCGCGACGAAGCTAGGCCTCGCGCGGGTCTCTTGCGCGGTCGCGAATTCGTGATGAAAGACGCTTACTCGTTCGACGTAAACGACGAGGGTTTGCGCGCGGCTTATCAGTCGCAGCGAGATGCCTACGAGCGAATCTTCACTCGTTTGAGTGTCGACTATGTGATCGTCAAAGCTGACGCGGGAGCGATGGGCGGAAGCGCATCCGAGGAGTTCTTGTCGCCAAGCCCAATTGGTGAAGACACCTTTGTTCGTTCTGCGGGTGGCTACGCGGCAAACGTAGAAGCCGTTCAGACGGTTGCTCCAAAGGCAACTTCAACCGATGGTTTGCCAGCGGCAGTTGTGCACCCATCGCCAAACACTCCAACCATTGCGACGCTTGTCGACCTCGCGAATGCAAATGTTGCTCGCGCCGATGGGCGAGCATGGACGGCAGCTGACACCCTCAAGAACGTTGTGCTCGCTCTAACTTCACCAGAGGGCAAGCGCTCTCTCGTGATTGTTGGTGTGCCCGGCGATCGCGATGTCGACACCAAGCGTGCAGAAGCTGCCTTCTCGCCAAACGAGGTTGAAGCTGCGAACGACGAAGACTTCGAGCGCAACCCCGAACTCGTCAAGGGCTACATCGGCCCGGTGAAGAACGGTCAGGCCGTGCTCGGTCTCGAGGGTTCATCAAAGATTCGTTACCTGCTCGACCCACGAGTTGTCGATGGCACCGCATGGATAACCGGAGCCAACGAAAAAGAGAAGCACGTTTTCGACCTGGTCAAGGGTCGCGATTTTGGTGCAGACGGTGTAATCGACATCGCCGAGGTGCGCGCCGGCGATCAGGCCCCAGATGGCAGCGGCCCTCTCGAGTTGGCTCGTGGCATTGAGATTGGTCACGTATTTCAGCTCGGTCGCAAGTATGCCGAGGCGCTTGGCCTTCAGGTTCTCGACGAAAACGGCAAGCTGGTCACGGTAACCATGGGATCATATGGCATTGGAGTCACCCGTTTGGTGGCCGTGCTGGCCGAGGCCAACCGCGACGACAAGGGCCTGATTTGGCCCGAGTCGGTTAGCCCGGCTGACATCTACATCGTGGCCGCTGGCAAAGACGACCACGTCTTCGAAGCTGCCGAGAAACTGGCTGCCGAATTTGAAGCGGCCGGCAAGACCGTGATGCTTGATGACCGTCAAAAGGTGAGCCCAGGCGTGAAGTTCAGCGACGCTGAACTCATCGGTGTTCCCAACGTAATCATCTGTGGCAAGGGTCTAGAAAACGGCGAAGTTGATTTTTGGAACCGTCGCTCTGGTGACCGTCGCTCAGTGCCGCTAAACTCGGTGGTAGCAGAGTTCATTTAATCTGCACCTACAACTAACTATCGGCCGGGAGGCAGCGCTCATGGATATCGACCTTGGAATTCTCAGGACACTCGAGCGCGAGAAAGAAATCCCATTTGTCGAGCTAGTTTCAATCATCGAAGCCGCAATTCTTGCGGCCTATTTCAAAAACCTCGGTCTAGACCCAAAAGAGCACAAAGCTCGTGCGGTGCTCGACAAGCAGACCGGATCGGTTCACATCTTCGAGATAACTTTCAACGAAGAAACTCGCGAGACTTCTGAAAAAGATGTAACTCCCGAGAACTTTGGCCGCATCGCGGCCTATTCGGCAAAGCAGGTAATCGCGCAGCGTCTTCGCGAGATAAACGACGAGGGTTTGCTGGGCGAGTTCAAAGGTAAAGAGGGCGACATTGTCGCCGGCGTAATTCAGCAGGGTCCGCGCAGCTACATGATTCACGTTGACCTCGGCACAATCGAAGCGCTCTTGCCGCCAGAAGAACAGGTTGCTGGCGAAGACTACTCACACGGAAAACGCATCCGTGTTCTAGTGACAAACGTCAACAAAGGAACTCGTGGCCCGCAGGTGACCGTTTCACGATCGCACCCGACTTTGGTTCGCAAACTCTTTGCACTCGAGGTTCCAGAGATTGCCAACGGCACGGTCGAAATTGTTCAGGTCGCGCGCGAGGCCGGGCATCGCACCAAGATTGCGGTTCGCGCTCACGAGGCGGGCATCAATGCCAAGGGTTCTTGCATCGGCGAGTTGGGTCAGCGGGTCAGGGCGGTGTCGGCCGAGCTGAACGAAGAGAAGATCGACATCGTTGACTACAGCGAAGACATCTGCGAGTTCGTGGCTCAGGCGCTATCGCCGGCCAAGGTTTCTAGCGCCTACGTGATAGGCAAGGGCGACCCGAAGGCCAGCGGCGACGGGCGAGTAACCCACGTTCGCGCGCTCGTGCCCGACTATCAGCTGTCTCTAGCCATCGGCAAAGAGGGGCAGAACGTGCGATTGGCCGCCAAACTAACCGGTGCCAAGATCGATGTTCAGCCCGAAAGCATCCTAGAAGGCGACGACTAGCGGGCTATTTTGGCCAGGGGCGATTTTGCCCCTGACTTAAATGCCATTGGGCGGTTAGAATGAGACCAGTTAGAACCTGTGTTGGCTGTCGCCAGCGCTCAAATCGATCAGATTTGCTCAGAATCGTTGCCAACTCGAACGAGTTGCTAATCGACTTCTTAGCTGTATTGCCCGGTCGAGGGGCCTGGATTCATCCAAGTTCAGACTGTATTCAAAAAGCCAATGAGCGCGGCGCGATAGCAAGGGCTCTGCGGTTTAGAGGTTCACTAACGATCAATCAAGAACAGGCAGAAAAGATGATGGCAAAAAATGGTTAGCTCGAAATGAGTTTGCTCACGCTATAACGGCCTGCCCTGTTTGGGGAAGGCCCCAGACAGGAGAAATTAAGTGGCGCTTCCACGCGTATACGACATAGCTAAAGAACTTGGAATCGATTCCAAGGATGCAGTAGCCAAGCTTGCAGAACTCGGTGAGTTCGTGAAAAGCGGCGCATCGACAATCACACCACCGGTGGCAAAGAAACTTCGCGAGGCGTTTCCAAACGCAGCTCCTCAGCCAGAGGCACCGAAGAAGGCAACCAAGGCAAAGAGCGCACCAGCTGCGCCTGCCGTTGAAGATGCCGAACCAGCCGCTGCTGCGAAACCTGAGCGTGCGACTAAGGCAGCAGATCCAGTTGCGGCAGAGCCGACTGCTGAAACTCCAAGTCTTCCGCCGGCTGTCGCCGGAATTCCTCGTCCGGGTAACAACCCATTCGCTTCGAGCCAGGGCATGGGCATTCCTCGCCCGGTAGCCCGTCCGGGCAACAATCCTTTTGCACCGTCACAGGGTATGGGCCGACCTGGTCAAGGTCGTCCGGCTGGTGCCGGTGGTCCTCGTCCGGCTGGTGCCGGCGGCCCCGGTGGCGCTGGTGGTGCTGGTCGCCCGGGTGGTGCGCGTCCGGCTGGTGCTGGTGGCGCAAGTCGTCCAGGTTTTGGTAGCCCACGTCCCGCTGGTGCCGGTGGCGCTCCGGGTGGCGCTCCAGGTTTTGCTCGTCCGGGTGGCGGGCCAGGCGCTGGTCGCGGTCGCGGTGTTGGCGGCGGAACCGCTGGGGCCTTCGGTAGGGGCGGCGGCAAGGGTAACCGTGCCCGTAAGTCGAAGCGCACGAAACGCGAAGAGTATGAACAGAGACAAGCGCCGAGCCTAGGTGGCGCGGTTGTTCCACGCGGAGACGGCACGACCGTAGTTCGCCTTCGTCGCGGATCAAGCATCCAAGACTTTGCAGACAAGATTGATGCCAGCGCAGGTCAGCTGATCACCGTGCTATTTCACCTAGGTCAGATGACGACCGCAACGGCGTCGCTCGACGAAGAGACGTTCCAGATTCTAGGAGTGGAGCTCGGCTACAAGGTCGAGGTCGTTTCACCAGAGGATGAAGAGAAAGAACTGTTCGACAGCTTCGGTCTCGACATTTCAACCGATTATGAAGACGACGAAGACGACCTAATCATTCGTCCACCGGTTGTCACCGTCATGGGTCACGTCGATCACGGTAAGACTCGTTTGCTTGACTCGATTCGTAACGCGAATGTTCAGGCCGGCGAGGCTGGTGGAATTACCCAGCACATCGGTGCCTACCAGGTACACACCGAGCACGACGGTATCGATCGCGCAATCACATTTATCGACACCCCTGGTCACGAGGCGTTTACCGCAATGCGTGCCCGTGGTGCTCAGGTTACCGACATCGCAATTCTTGTTGTCGCTGCCGACGACGGAGTTATGCCCCAGACGATTGAAGCGTTGAACCACGCTCAGTCAGCTGGTGTTCCAATTGTTGTTGCCGTGAACAAGGTTGATAAAGAGGGTGCTAACCCAGCCAAGATTCGTCAGCAGCTAACCGAGTTCAACCTTCTAGCCGAAGAATACGGCGGTGACGTAATGTTCGTCGACGTCTCTGCTCTAACCGGCATGGGTGTTCCAGCGCTT
>JBEAWS010000129.1:0-3031 GCA_041160185.1 Actinomycetota bacterium | reverse complement strand
CTGATGTTTGATGCTGGTCTAGTTGTCGTGGTTGCCCTGGTCAGCACATACAAGGTCGATCGCGATCACGCTCGTGAGCTCTTCGCAGAGGGCGACTTCGCCGAGGTCTGGATTGAGACTCCGGCCGAGATTTGCGCCCAGCGCGACCCAAAGGGTCTCTACAAGAAGGCTGCCGCCGGCGAACTGCCGAACCTAACCGGAGTTGGCCAAGACTACGAGCCGCCTACCGCGGCCGAACTGGTGCTAGACGGCCAAGCGCCGCTCGAGGAGAGCGTCGAGAAGCTGCTCAAGCGCTTCTTTTAGGCGCTTCGCCTAGGCGCTGCCAGGTGCTAGCAAACGCTTTAGTCTGCGCACGGGAGCCAAAACCCTTCGACGCAGCATGGCCTGAGACACCAAGCGGTCAATCTGCGAGGCAACCCGCTTCAACTCTTCTGAAGTCAGCTGGGCCGCCGGCTTGAACTCTGCGACAAACAGCGGGCTCTTCGACCCAAACCAGCGCTTGGCAATCTGCGCGTGCTCAGACCGAAAGCGCTCGGCGAACACCTCAACGATCTCGGCGGTCGGGCTAAGACCACGCCCAGCAAAGCTCTTCTCAAGTTGATGAAACAACCAGCGATCTTCTGCCAACAGGCGCACCTGGTCTGACTTCGCGTTCAGTTGGTTCAGCGCTTCGAGCGCAACTGCCGAGAGATTCACATTGCGCACTTCTTGTTTGCTCATGTCGAGTTGGCTCTGCTCGATGCCAACCGCCTCGAGAAAATCTGCAATCAGCACCTCACTGCCGCTTGCTTCCGGGTAGAGGCGCACATCCATGTTTTGTTCACCAAAAACCGCAGACCAATTCTCGAGTGTCTGCCGGTGATTCACGATGTGAGAAATTCTGGGATGCTCCGGGCGATAGAAACTTTCGGTTACGTGAATGCCCTTCTTGATTGCCATGCCGTGATGACTCATGGCAATTTTTAGCGGGTCACGAAGGTAGACCAAAATTCGAAAGTTGCTGCAGCCCGCTTGTTCTAGTGAGCTTCGAAGTTGCTTGATGTCGGCAAGCGATAGCAGCCGTGACTGAAAGTGTTCGCTGCTCAAGATGAGTTTCTCGGGCGATGTCGACTGAATTTCGGCGGCCAGTGCATCGAACTCGCGTTTGCGAAAGGCTTCGAGTTTTTCGGCGCTGGTCAACCGCAGGGCTCGGGTCAAACCGTCTTCGCGAAACGGCGAGTAGCTGGCGATCGCGAGGTGAAAGTTATTGCCCGATGCCGCCTGCTCAGAGACCAAGACCGAAGACTTCAAGAGTTGCTCGCGGTTTTGACGCAGCAGATACTGGATGCTCGTGGTTCCAGTTTTCTCAAGGCCGATGTGCAAAATGGTCTGTTTCAAAACGCAACTCTCTTTGTTCTAACAAGAACTATCGCACACGACCGCTTGCCTATACTTGAGCGCATACGCTCGTTGCAGAGAGGCCCACATGACCATCGTGCACATCGGCCTCGGCAAGACGGCCACCACGGCACTGCAGAAGCGAGTCTTTCCAGAGCTGGCGAAACTAGGGCTGGTCACCGGATACAACCCCAAGAACCTCATGAGATTGCTTTACCTGAAGCGACTCACCGAGCTAACCAAGGCCCAGAAAGCCGAGCTGGCCAGCCTGATCAAGGCCAACCGCGGGGCCATCATCTCGTTCGAGGGCTTGGTCGACTGGAACCCCGCCAACTGGATTCGAGCCAGAGATGAGAACCTCGACACCTTCGGCAAAGACGCCACCATCCTGCTGACGATCAGAGAGCCTCGCGGCTACCTGACCGCCGTCTACCAGCAGGTCGTGGCCGAGGGGCACGTGGTCGAGCCGAAAGACTTCTTTGTCACTGCAGAGCTGGCTGCACAATCGGCTGCCGCAAACCGTCGTGGCATGCTCGAGTTTTTCGATCAGCAGCAATTCGACCTGGCCGCGCTCGTGAGCCTCTACCGCGAGAAGTTCGCCAAGGTAATTGTGGTCGCCATGCCGCAACTCGGTTCGATGAAGTTTCTCGATGAGTTTTGTCAGATCGATGAAGCGGCACGCTCGCTGCTGAAAACCAACTTCAACACGCTCGAGCCCAACAACCGTTCATTTTCGCGCACGGCCATGCGGCTAACCCTGCGCCGCGAACGCTTTCTCAATTCACTTGGAATTCGCTCGCAGTCGACTCACGACTTCAACGTTCGTGCGTTGGAGAACTTCACCAAACCGATTGCAGAATCAACCGGCAAACCAGCTGCGCGCAAGAGTGCACTCAAGCGTCTGAAAAGAAAAGTTTGGGTTTGGTCAAAGCGACTTCGCCGCTGGCGCTATCTGATGCAGGTCGTGGTCAATCGTTTCTTGCCATACAAGAAATATGAATTGCCCGCCGGAGTTCTCAACGAATCGGTGATTGCAAAGAATGAGGTTTTCTACAAGTCGGTGCTCAATGCACCCGAGGGCTACCTGCGTTTAGGGCGATTGAACGGTCGTAACCGAAAGAGTTGAATCGGCGCCAAAGTTCAGGCTCGAGGGCGACCTGCCAGCCATGATCAACTGGGCACCTAGCGCTGCAATCATTGCGCCGTTATCGGTGCAAAGTGAAAGCGCGGGAATTCTCAACTCGATGCCCTTTTCATCGCAGCGCTGCTGAGCCAACTCGCGCAAGCGTCGATTGGCTACTACTCCACCACCGAGCAGAAGGCGCATCACGCCATGGTCAACGCAGGCGTTGACCGCCTTGCCGATAAGAACGTCAACCACGGCCTCGCGAAAACTAGCCGCAACGTCGGCCACGCTGAATTCGGCAGCCTCGCCGGCTTCGATCTTGGCCTGCGCAACCTCAACGTGACGAGCGACCGCGGTCTTTAGCCCGCTGAACGAAAAGTCGTAGCGATGCTTATCCATGTCTTTTGGCAGGGTCAGGGCTCGCGGAAACCTAAGGGCCTGCGGGTTGCCGCCCTCGGCGGCTCGGTCGATCTCGGGCCCACCCGGATAGCCCAACCCCAGCAACCTCGAGACCTTGTCGAAGGCCTC
>JBEAWS010000025.1:0-6287 GCA_041160185.1 Actinomycetota bacterium | reverse complement strand
GCCACAAACCACACGTCGACTCGCGACCCGACCCGAATCGCCTCGGCAATGGGCTGGGTTGGCAGCAGAACCAGCGCCTGGCGGCTATCGAGTGAGCCCAGAGCCGAGAACGGCAGGAGTTCGCCCCTTCTCAGCGCCTGGGCTATCGAGCTGTCTGGCAGCAGTTCGCGCAGGTAGACGCGCTCATCGAGATCGACGGGCATCAGCTCGAAGTCGGTGGCGCTGAGCTGAGCGCCTGAGGGCAGGTCGCGTTTAGCCACCAGAAACTCCTTGAGCGGTTCGGTGCGATACATCGACAACAGCATCGCCAGGGTCGCGGCAAGCAAAGACAAGGCGAGAACGACCAGCGTTCTTCGGCTGGCAAGCACCGATGTCTTTGATCTCAACGGTTTCTCCAATCGCTCAGCTCTTGCGCGTCTTGAGCTTCGAGAATTGCCAACCAGTCGAGGCTTGCCAGCGCAATCGCCGATAGCGGCTTCCAATCGCCAGACGTTCGATAGAAGGCGAGACCACCTTCGGCCCCAGTAAGGGCGGCGGCAAAGCTCGGCAAGCCAGATGGTTTGAATTCGGCAGCGAAGGGCGGGTTCATTTCGGAGACGAAGTTCTCGAATGCGCCGGTGCGTTTTCGCAACTTCGGCAATTGCGGGTCTTCGTCGACTTCGAATCGCAAGCGCGACAACTTCGATTTGTCGAAGCACATCCATGCGCTTCGTTGCCCATCGAAACCCACGACAAAGTCGCTGCCGAGAATCGGCGCTGCCAATCGAAACTCCTGGTTTGCAACTGTTAGTTGCAAGCTGGTGCAAAGCGCGAGTTGTCTTCGGATTTCAAAGCATCGGTTGTCACTAGCAAACTGTGCTTCGAGATCTTGAAAGATAGCTTCTTGGGTCATGAGTGCATTATTGACTCGCGTCTGACACTTACCAAAAAGTTATCCACAGTAAGTAGTTTTCTGTTTACCGCTCAAAGCTTTCGCAATAGCGTCTTAGCACCAAGCCAGATTGGATGGGGGAAAGAGTAGATCATGAAAGAAAACGAGATCCCAAAAGTTAGCAAGCAAGCAATGCCAAGAGGTAGAAAACCAAGAGTCGTAAAGAACAAACTGCAAGAAGCAGACTATTTCGGCGAGCAGTATTGCCGAACCGCAGATTTAGAGAGCCCCGAGAAACTGCTCAGGATGTTGGCTCCGGCGGTGGTTGAGGTGATCGCCGGGGTGCGAAACATCAGTCAACTAGCCGCACACCTGAGCGAAGACGTATACACGCGCCTGCGCGATAGATCCGTGAAGGTGGCCCAAGAGCGAGCCAAGCGCGGCGAAGAGATTAGGGCACCGCAGCTGAGGGTTGGCAGCATGAAAAAGCAGGAACCCAGAGACGGGGTGGTCGAGTCGGTTGTTTTGGTGCAATCGGCAACCAGAACCCGAGCGGTAACCATCAGGCTAGAAGGCATAAACCGACGCTGGCGAGCAACCTCGGTTTCGGTCATCTAGTTTCTGAAGAAAGAGCTGCCCTTGCCAGACTTATCGTCTGGTTTCTTCGTTGAGCCCTGCTGAATCTCGGCGCTGCCGTCTTCACTAGGTGAGGTGTAGGTGAGCTTCTTGACGTCTGGCTTAACCTGCTGCACAGCCTCGCCGGCCTGCACCTGAACCTCGATGTTGAACATGAAGCCAACGGCCTCTTCTTTGATTGCGCCCATCATCTGCTGGAACATGCCGTAACCCTCGCGCTGGTATTCGACCAGTGGGTCACGCTGCGCCATCGCACGCAGTCCGATTCCCTCTTTGAGGTAATCCATCTCGTAGAGGTGATCGCGCCACTTGCGGTCGACAACCGAAAGAACAACGCGTCGCTCTAGCTCGCGCATCGCTGCCTCGCCAATCTGTGCGGTTCTCTTTTCGTAGGCAACCTTGGCGTCTGAAACCAACTCGCGGGTTAGCCACTCGCGAGTGAGTTTGTTGCGGTTGCCGGCCTCGGCCAAAACCTCAGAGATTTCTAGGCCAACCGGATAGATGGTCTTCAGGTCGTTCCAAAGCGCGTCGAGATCCCAGTCTTTTCCGGTGCCCTCAACGATGTGCTGGTTGACGACATCCGTGACAACATCTTGCAAGAAGCCGGCAATTCTCTCTTGGATGTCGTCGCCCTCGAGAATGTGCCTGCGGTCGTTGTAGATTGCATCTCGCTGACGCGACATAACATCGTCATACTTCAAAACATTCTTGCGAATCTCGGCGTTTCTGCCTTCGACCTGTGACTGTGCGCTCTGAATGGCGCGGCTAACAATCTTCGATTCGATTGCGGTGTCGTCTGGAACACCCGGGCGGTTCATCATGGTTGCAGCTGCACCCGAGTTGAACAAACGCATTAGGTCATCGGTTAGCGAAAGATAGAAACGCGATTCACCGACGTCACCCTGACGACCCGAACGACCACGCAACTGGTTGTCGATTCTTCGCGACTCGTGACGCTCGGTGCCGAGAACGTAAAGACCACCGGCTGCGAGCACCTGCTCTGCGTCGGCGGCAACCTGTGCCTTGATCTTTTCGAACTCTGCGGCCCAAGCCTGCTCGTATTCCTCTGGGGTCTCTTCGGCGTTGAGACCGCGCTTGTTCAGCGCTTCGACGGTAAGAAACTCGGCGTTACCACCGAGCATCACGTCGGTACCACGACCGGCCATGTTGGTGGCAACGGTTACGGCACCGAGGCGACCAGCCTGGGCAACGATTACTGCCTCGCGAGCGTGGTTCTTGGCGTTTAGAACTTCGTGGCGAACTCCGCGCTTCGAAAGCAACTTCGAGAGGTATTCGCTCTTCTCAACCGATGTGGTTCCGACCAGAATCGGCTGCCCCTTGGCGTGACGCTCGGCAATGTCTTCAACCACCATGTTGAACTTGATCTCTTCGTTCTTGTAGATCAGGTCTGGCTGGTCGATGCGAATCATCGGGCGGTTGGTTGGAATTGGCACGACACCTAACTTGTAGGTGCTCATGAACTCGCCGGCCTCAGTCTCTGCGGTACCGGTCATGCCGGCGATCTTCTTGTAGAGCCTGAAGTAGTTCTGCAGGGTGATGGTTGCGAGAGTCTGGTTCTCGGCCTTAATCTCTACGCCCTCTTTGGCCTCGATTGCCTGGTGAACACCTTCGTTGTAGCGACGCCCTGGCAGCATGCGGCCGGTGTGCTCGTCAACGATCAGCACCTCGCCATTCATGACCACGTAATCTTTGTCGCGCTTGAAAAGCGCAATCGCCTTGAGCGAGTTGTTCAAGAAGGAAATCAGCGGAGTGTTTGCCGACTCATAGAGATTGCTAATGCCTAGGTAGTCTTCGACCTTCTCGATGCCAGGCTCGAGAATTCCGACGGTGCGCTTCTTCTCATCAATTTCGTAATCAACAAGTGGCTGCAACTTTGCCGCGATGGTTGCGAATTCGCCAAACCAGCGGTTTGCTTCGCCAGCTGCTGGGCCAGAGATGATGAGCGGCGTGCGAGCCTCATCGATAAGAATCGAGTCAACCTCGTCGACGATGGCATAGAAGTGACCGCGCTGCACGAGATCTGCTTTATCCCAGGCCATGTTGTCTCGCAGGTAGTCAAAGCCGAACTCGTTGTTGGTTCCGTAGGTAATGTCGCACAAATATTCAGCGCGACGCTGAGCCGGGTCTTGTCCGGCAAGGATGCAACCGGTGGTCATGCCAAGCGCGCGGAAAACGCGGCCCATAAGTTCACTCTGGTAGTTGGCCAAAAAGTCGTTAACGGTAACGATGTGCACACCGCGACCAGCGATTGCGTTTAGGTAGGCGGCAGTTGTCGCCACCAGGGTCTTACCCTCACCGGTTTTCATTTCGGCGATGTTGCCGAGGTGAAGTGCTGCACCACCCATGATCTGAACGTCGTACGGACGCATTCCGAGGGTGCGCTTTGAAGCCTCGCGAACTGCGGCAAAGGCCTCTGGAAGCATGTCGTCTAGCGACTCCCCGGCGGCGTAGCGCTCACGCAGGCTGTCGGTTTCGGCGCGCAATTCGTCATCGGTTAGCGAGCTGAATGACTCTTCTAGGGTGTTTACAGCCTTCGCATAGTTGCGGAGTTTGCCGAGGATTCGGCCTTCTCCGGCGCGCAGCACCTTGTCGAGAATATTTGCCAAGATTGAGCTCCAGACGAGTCGATTTGAATAACTTAGACAATCTTAGGCGAGGCTCAAGGCTCAACCTGAGAGTGCGCTGGATGTGGGCTGGGTTCAAGCCTCCGCAGGGTTTCGGCCAGAGTCACGAACCCCGCAACCGACCCGCCTGCTGCCGAGACCGCCCTGGAAGCCTCGAACAGCGTTGCACCCGTGGTGACGATGTCATCGACCAGAAGCACTCGCTTGCCCTCAAGCCTCAAACTGGCGGCCATCGAACCGGTGAGGTTGGTCTGGCGGTCAGCAATCGACAGGGCGGCTTGATCTGCGACAGGACGAACAAACCAGATGGCCGATTTCATGTGCACCAGGTGCCAACGCCTGGCCACCCGCTGGGCAACTAAGTCGGCCGGCACGAAACCTCGTTTCGCAAAGTTGCCCTTTGCGCTTGGCGCTGCAACGACTACGTCGATCGGCCAAGAATACTCAGCAGGCAAAAGCGCATCGACCAAGGCGCGCGCAACTGCGAATTGGTTTTGTTCTTTGAAAGCCGACATTGCCTTCGAGACATTCTCATCGAGAATCGAGAGCGCTATTCCGGATATTGAGTTTTGCGCATCATGAGCATCGCTGCGAACTACTGAGCGCGGTTTGTGACGACTCAGGCAAACATGACAGTAAACCGAGGGTGGAGTCAAGCACTCCGCACAGTTTGTTGGCAAAAGAAGATCGAGCAAAGAATCGAAGACGGGCATGAATCAGGTTTAGCGCGCCCAAGACTAGCGCGTTCGAATTGCTAACCAGAAAAGTGAATTGCCAAAATGTCCTTGGCGATTTTTATCCAGGTGAGCGAACGCAGCAGGCTAAGTTCTTGATTCGAATCAAGCGCGTATGCGGGAGCGGCCGAGCCGTTGGAAACTGTGGCTCTTGCATCTGCGACCGGAGCGAGACGCTTTGGTTGCCCACCAATCTTGAGATACAGCGGATAGGTGAGACCCGAATCTAGACGGGCAATTGTGGCCACAGTGGTTTCATCGATAAAGGCGACCGATCCCGCTGGACGTTCGGCCAGACCAAGTCGAATTGGCGTTGAGAGTGCAACCGGCGCGCCATTCTCGTCACGCACGATTGCGGCCACGTAGATCCTGGCCGAACCCGGATAACCAAGTAGAAAAGCTATGCGGCTGCCCTCACGTGAAATTGAAAAACCGAGGTGTTCGGCCTGGCCGAGCCAACCCAGAGTGGCGAAGCGCTGGTTGCCGCTTGAATCGTGTGCCGCCAATTCTGAAGCGCTCAAAGAGCCGAGCGTCCAGATGTACCCCTGCGGGTCAATGACTGGCGCTAGCAGGTCTGGCCTCGAGTCGATGGCCACGGTTTCAGACTTGCCCCCAACCAATCGACTCAAGCCGACGCCCTGTGGCCCGAGCAGCGCCAGCAGGGTCTGCTGATTGTTGATAGCGAAATCGTATGCTCGCCAGGCTTTTGCGGCCTCGCTGGCTCTGGTCATCGGGGTCGCGTTAATCGAAAGCTGTCTAAAGCCGTCGGCGGTCAACACGATTGGGTCTGGGTTGTTAGCCAGCGATACCTGGTATGGAAGGTTGGTGATGTTTTGCGGAACACCATCGATCTTGATCTGAACCGCAAACACGCTTGGCAACTGGGTGAGCGTGGCGGTGAGCTGCACGAGCATTCTTTGGCGCTGAGAAACCGTGGTGCTGTTTGCCGAGCCATCGAGATCGACTATCGCAACTCCATCTTGAACCAGCACCGAATCAAGAGCTAGCTGGGTTCCCATTGGAAAAGCAGATTTGACTGCATCGCGCAACCAGAAGTCGGGGCCAGAGAGCAGGGCCGAAGCCAGACGAGTTGAGGTTGAAATGCGAGTTGCAAACCAGCGGGTGTCGGGCACCAGGTAGCGTTCCTGGTTGTCATAGAAGTAGAGCGAATAACTTCTGAATAGAACATCGAAAATCGGTCGAACCAAAACTGTGACGTTTGGTGCTTGGCTAATGCGCCACTCGCCGTTCTCGATCACAAACCTGAAGTTCAGAACGCGACTTATCGACGGAACAAACTCTTGATAGCGACCGAGTTCATCGACTCTTGCCGAAGCTTCAAAGGTCACGGTTGCATCGTTCGTGCCAGAGATGTTGACAACTGGTTTGGTGTTTCCCACC
>JBEAWS010000003.1:0-3529 GCA_041160185.1 Actinomycetota bacterium | reverse complement strand
ACTTCGGACATCGCGTTTAGCGAGCGATTGCCCGATCCACGAGCCAGGCCGAGCAGAACGGTTTCTGCCTGATCGTTGAGGGTGTGGGCGAGCATTACAAACTTTGCGCCGAGTTCGTCTGCTGCCGCATCTAGCGCTGCGTATCGTGCGGTGCGAGCCGCAGCCTCTGGGCCACCGGCTTTCGTCTTCGCAACTTTTACGGCACGCACCTCAACCGGCGAAGCGCCTAGCTCGGCAAGTGTTTTGGCGGTTGCTTCGGCTACCGCTTTGGTTTCGGGTTGCAATCCGTGCTCGACGATAACCGCACCTACTAATACGCCGATGCGCGAGCCCTCAAACACCGAAGCAGCCGCGAGCGCGAGCGAGTCGGCACCACCCGAGCAGGCCACCAGAATGCGATCGCCAGAGACCACGCCGTGGCGCATCCATGCTTCGCGCACCGCACGACGTACATCGGCAATCGCGGGGGTCAATCTGGGGCGCTGCGGCATCGAGACCTATCTATGTGCGTGGTTTCGGTAAAGTTGTTGCCATAAGCCTATTGAGGAGCACCATGCCATACGAAGCCGTCATCGAGATTCCACGCGGAAGCCGCAATAAGTATGAGGTCGACCACGAAACCGGTCGCGTGCACCTTGACCGCGTGCTCTTCACCCCTTTTGTTTACCCGGTTGACTACGGCTACTTCGACAACACCCTGGGTGGCGACGGCGACCCGCTAGACGCTTTGGTGCTGCTCGAGTTTCCGGTCTACCCTGGCGTTGTCGTCTCGGTTCGCCCGGTTGGCGTTCTGCCGATGGAAGACGATGGCGGCATCGACGAGAAGGTCATCTGCGTTCCTGCCAACGACCCGCGCTGGGCGCACATCCAAGACATCGGTGATGTGCCTGAGCAGACCAAGAACGAATTGCTGCACTTCTTCTCTCACTACAAAGATCTTGAGCCAGGCAAGTGGGTCAAGGTTGGCGAGTGGGCAGGCAAGGATGTTGCCGAGAAGCTCATCGCCGAAGCTATCGAACGCTACAAGCACTAATGGCGCGCGACTACCGCGGTAAAACCGCGCTCATCACAGGAGCAAGTTCTGGAATTGGTGTTGAGTTCGCAAACCAACTCGCCGCTCGCGGTGCGAATCTGGTTCTGGTTGCCCGACGTAAAGATCGTTTGCAGGTTGTTGCCGACGCCGTAAAGCTGATGCACAAAGTCGAAGCGACTGTGATTGTGGCCGACCTCGCTGAGGTTGGTGCTGCAGACAAGTTGTTCAAGACTTTGGCACGCAAGAAGATTTCGGTTGATGTGTTGATAAACAACGCAGGTTTCGGAACCTTCGGCGAATTCGAGGATGCCGACATCAACAAACTCAGCGAACAAATTCAGGTAAATATCGCCGCTCTAGTTGAACTTTCAAAGTTGGCTCTGCCATCGATGCGCAAGAAAAATGACGGCGTGATTCTCAACGTTGCCAGCACGGCGGCATACCAGTCGGTTCCTTACATGGCTGTCTATGCGGCAACCAAGGCTTTCGTTCTTTCGTTCACCGAGTCACTATGGGCCGAACTGCTCGACACCAAGGTTGTGGCCATTGCACTTTCACCCGGCGGCACAAAGACCGAGTTCTTCGAGGTGGCTAGCGACGGAAAAGCACCGGGCGGTTTAGGCAAACTCGAAACCGTTGAGCAGGTCGTCACCGTCGCGATGAACGCGCTCGATAAAGAGACACCGCCGCCAAGTGTTATCTCTGGAGCCGCTAACTATGCCCTGGCTACCTCGGGTCGACTCGTGCCGCGCAAGATGCTGGTCAAGATCGCTCGCGGCATCTTCAAATCACGCAAGTAGTTTGGCTTGCGGGCTTCTATGAAGCGCTAGGTCGACCAGCGTAGGGGAACATTTCACCCCAGCGAATAGGCACAATGCGCACTGTTCGCGCAGGGTTTGGCGCTTCGAGCATCAACCCGCCACCGATGTAAATGACCACGTGATACTTGTCGCCGTCGAAGGCCGACTCTTCTGAGTACCAGAGCAAGTCACCGACCTGCATCTGATTCAGCGGAACCAATTTGCGCTGCTGCGCCATGGTTCTGAACTGGTTGGTCGCCGAGTGCGTGCCGATGTAAATTCCGGCCGAGGCATAGCCAGCCTTCATCAAACCCGAGCAGTCCCAAATGTTAGGTCCGATTCCGCCGAGCACATACTTCTCGCCCAATTGCGCGCGCATAAATTCAAGAGCGGTGTTTACCTTCGCCGTGTTTGGAGGGCCAACGGTGTAGAGCTCAGGCGCGTCCATCTTCGCGCTTCCGGCAGCCTGACGACGCTCAGCGGCGAGACCTTCTGCGCGTTGCCGTTCAAGTTCTGCAGATGTGTTCTGCAGTGATGCAAGTTGCGCGTAGAAAGTTTTGTTAAGCGAAACGTTGCTGTCGACAAGTGACTGCGCGGTGTTCGCCGCGGTCTGCGCGCCCTCAAAAGCTGTCTGCGCAACTTCTTGTCTTGCCGCCAACTCGATCTTCGCCGCGCTCAATTCGTTGGCAAGTGACTGCGCATACTTTTGCTTCTGAATCGATCGCAAATAAATTGTGTTGCTGCTCTGAGCAAGCTTGTCTTGCGCCCCGAGTTGATAAAGCAGGTCGCTGGCCTCGCTCGAGTTCAAAAACAGATTCAGCGATGTTCCAGCGGTTCCGCTGCGATACATCTGCCCGGCAATTTGACCCAGTTGCTGCTGCGCCTGATTAGCCTGCGCCATTGCGGCATCAGCCTGCGATTGCAGTGTCGCGACCTGGGCAGCTTTTTGGTCATAGGCCTCTTTGGCGATGTTGTAAGCCTCACCCTTAATCAGCGCCACTCGCTCTGCGGCATCGGCCTTCGTCTCGAGATCGACAATGATTGCCTCGATGCGCTTGATCATCGCCTTCTTTGTTGACACCTTCTTCTTTGCTGCAGCCACCTCGGCAGCTGTCGGATAAGAAGGTACGGCCAACGCCACCTGGGCCAGAGAAATTGATGTGACGAGCCCAAGAATTGCGACAAACGCCAGCAGGGCGCGCGAAATCCGTGTGGTCATGCTTCAAATTTAGGCTGTTTGCATCAATTCGTGCCTGAGTGAAATCTGCGAATCGTCTCGGGTTGCACTTTGCCCTTATTGACGGGTAATCTTGGCTCTTGGTGCTACGAAGTGTCGACTTTGTGGGCCCCATCGTTTAGTGGCCTAGGACGTCGCCCTTTCACGGCGGTAGCACGGGTTCGAATCCCGTTGGGGTCACCAGTTTCGATAGTTTTTGGCGTCATTAGGTCCTGTAGCGCAGTTGGTTAGCGCGCCGCCCTGTCACGGCGGAGGTCGCGGGTTCAAGTCCCGTCAGGATCGCCAAGTCACTGGCCCTTCGAAAGAAGGGTTTTTGACTAAGGCGCAACGCAAGTTGCGCTGGGCTCTGTAGCTCAGTTGGTAGAGCGAACGACTGAAAATCGTTAGGTCACCGGATCGATGCCGGTCGGAGCCACGAAAGCACTCTGGGATTTCACGCCTGGGGTGCTTTTGCTTTAA
>JBEAWS010000118.1:0-9870 GCA_041160185.1 Actinomycetota bacterium | reverse complement strand
TTCTGGCCCGTTTCCGACAGAACTCTTTGATGACAGCGGTGAGTTCTTGCGCAAGACCGGCCACGAGTTCGGCACCACCACTGGGCGACCACGTCGCTGCGGTTGGTATGACGCGCCTATTGCCCGCTACTCTGCTCGCATCAATGGTGTTACCGATTTCGTGATGACCAAACTTGACGTGCTCACCGGCCTAAAAGAGATTCCGGTGTGCGTCGCCTACGAAGTAGACGGAGTGCGTCACGACGAGATGCCCGTCTCACAGTCTGACTTTCACCACGCAAAACCAATCTACGAAACCTTCGCGGGATGGTCCGAAGACATCACAGGTTGCAAGAAATTCGAAGACCTGCCAAAGACCGCCCAAGACTATGTTCTAGCCATCGAGAAGATGAGCGGCGCAAGAATTTCTGCGATTGGTGTTGGCCCAGCTCGAGACGCCATTATCGTGCGTCACGAAATGCTGAAAAAGTAGCCTCGACTAGTTTGTCGGAGCAGGGCTAGAAAACTCCACGTCTAACAACTGCGAGCAGGTTGCTTGAACCATAGACGCTGCATCACCAACGGTTTCGAGCATGGTCTCTTCAGACTCTTTACTCACGTATGTCTCGAGTTGCGCAAGGGCTATAAATCCGTCGTTCAGCTCGTTACCTTCAATTGATTCTTCAATACCTTTGTAGGCTCCGCGAAACAGCGTGTAGTAGAAATCGGTGATGTTTTCTTCTTTGTAGGCGTTTTGCAAGGCCTGGTTAAAGTGTTCGCAAGCCAGTTTTTCGTCACGCAATTCTTGCGCGGGTTTCTCGACCGTGCCCAAATAAACGGTTCCGGCAACTAGCGCGAGACCAAGCACTGACACGGCGATAACCGAGTCGGCCCATCCCCACTTGTACTTTTTCTTTGGCTGCTTGCTAGTCATAGATTCAAGATTACCCACTGGATTGTGTCGACGGCTTGGTCGAGAGAGAATTAGCGGGTGAGTTTCGATTTCGAAGACCTAGACGAGGTCGATGAGGCCGCCGAGTTGTGGGGTGGTGGCCCCGCAGAGGTCGTCTTCGCGAGCGCCAGGCACATCCCGTTCTATAAGTTCACCTACTTTGCCGATCGGCTCGACCTTCGCAGAGTTGGCTACGAACTCGACAAATTTGATGAACTTTTTAATCTCTTGGATGACGCCCGCACCAGCCAGGCCATTCGCATTAATCGTCTGTTGCATCTGCCGAGCGGGCCAAGCGAAGCGCTCAGGGGTGGCAACGGCATCTGGCAGCCTCAGCGAGCTCGCGAAATCGAGTTTCGAGTCATGGAGGTCTTGCACCGGTTTGGGCTCGCGATTGTTGCCCCAACTCTGCGCCGAATTCTCGGCCAGGCCTTCAACCGCGGTGAAATGAACGCTTTCGACATCGACCTGATTGACGTTTTCTACTGGGCGGCTCTGGCTCAGGTGGCCCGCGACTATGCCTGGCGCGACGATCGACTCGAAGAGTGGTGTGAATACCTCGAGTATCCGGTTAGGCGAACCTTCGGCCCCGAGGCTATTCGTTCGGCCGCCTAGTTCAATGTCAGAGGGTGCCTGTACAAATAGAAAGTAAGGGCGAGGGTGCTCGGTAGGAGTTTTCCCCCTTTTTCAACTCCGCCCCTTTCGTCGTTTGACCGAGCACCCCGACCCCGCCCTTGCGGGAGGCAGTCATGAAATACACCCGAACAGCCAAAAGCATCAGCTTCAAAACCCGGCTCGATCACGTGCGAATCACCCAGCAGAAAACCGGATACAAAATCTACGCTGACGCCGAAGATCGCGAAGCGGTCTATAGCCTCAGCGAAGAATCAGCTGCAAGCGTCGCCTCGGCACTCAAGATGAAAATCGACACATCTTTTCTCGATTTTGCTGAAGCTGCAATCCAAGCAGGCAAGAGCGATGAACTCTTTGACCAGATTCAGAGCCTTGGCACCAGTGAGTTCTTCTGGATGGATATGGATCAGATCGAGCGTTTCATGATCGGTGGCGAACAGCCCAAAGAAATCGAAAAAGACTAGCTACTTTTCATTTTCTCTATCTATCTTGTGCCAAGAAATTTCGCGGTCGGCGATGTGAGTGTCGCGATGCTGCTCACGGCTCTCATACATCCAGCCTTCGAATTGCGAATCTTGCATGTTACTGACCGGGGCGTTGCAGAGAGAGCAGAAAACGAACCAAGAAGGCTTACCTTGACTCGCTAGCTCCTTGCTCTGCATGAACTCCATGAATTCCGAATCAGCATCAAGCGTGTATTCAATCTTGTCAGCGAAGTTACGAGTAGCGGTGTTCCAGTGAGCTTGCGGGAATCGAACATAGGAGCCTCTCAGCATCCGAAGCAGATCTCGGCGATAAAGTTCGCTTCGGCACTCGTGCAGCGGACGCTCGAGCCGGCTTGCGCCTGAGTTTGACTTGGCGGCCCCAAGGTAACCGCACTCTGTGCACCACCAACAAAAGAACTCCCCGTCGGTGTTTATGGCTGGCCACTTTCTCACGAAGAGCTTGGTCAAGTCGCCCTTTGCGTGATCTACGTGACCCCTGGCTCTAAACACTCGTTCCTGAGTAATCGAAAATGGTTCTCCCTCCGCAACCTCGACGCTCAGTCCGCAGCTGCAGCGGCCGTCGCGCAGGTATCTGTGTAAAGACTGGCGCTGGCATTCTTGAGCGTCTTCAAGGGATTGCTTGTATTGGCTCAAGAAAACGCGAACCGTGTTGCTTTTGCCTCGCTCATGAATCTTGGCCGTCAATTCATGGATTGAAGGCTCAATGTCGAGAAGTGCTAGGTCGTAAGTTATCAATTTTCTCCCTTTTCGTGAAAATGCAGTTTTTGAAAAGCAGCAAGCTTCGAAGCATTGTCGGTTGTTGCGGCCGGCTCAATGTGATTACAGCTCTGGCAAAAGTAGAAAACAGACCAGGTGCGAGTTTCGTCATTGCGCAATTTGACTCGGAAACTTGTTACTAGAGAGCCATCCGTGTGGTTGATGTGGCCGGGGGTGTACATCCACTCAGAGCGCCAATCGCTTGTTTTGCCGGTTGACCCCTCGGTCATCACCGCGCAACTGCAAACGGAATGACCCATGAGCCCTGACAACCCCGTGTGAATTTGCTCGCGCTGTTGCTTGGCTATGTCGGCATAGGCGTGTTGCCGCTCGGCGCACTTCCAGACTGCGTACCAGTTGCGCTCGTCTTGAAGAGCTTCGGCCCGTTGCTCTGCGTATCGAGCAGAAGTCTCATCGGCTTCTAGAACCATCACCGAATACTTGAAATTACCGATTCTCTTGGAGGCGCCCATTATTCAGCCACCGGGGTTTTGTCGTCGTCGACTTCAGTGGCGTCATCGGCAATCGCTTCGATGATCGACAGCCTGAGCAAACCGGCATATTCCATTCGCTCTCGCTGAGTCATCTGACTCCACGCCTCGGCATCAATTTCGAAAATGCCGTGACCGCCGGAGCGGTCTTCGTTTGGTTTCTTTTCAGACATGGGCGTTAGCCCCTTTCCGGGGCCGAAGCCCCATTGTTTTGGTTCCGGCGATTTGCCGAAACCCTTCTCTTCCCCCGAGGCACCGTTGCAATGGAAACGGTTGCCGCACAGCTAGTCAGGTACTTTGCGCTGTGACTCTTGAGCAAGTTCTATTTAGTTTTCGTCCTCGTCATCTTTGCTTGGAAACAAGAACGGGTTGCGAGCACGAGCCGATTTTTCACGGATGGCGTCGCTCTGCTCGAGCACCTCTAGATCGATGTTCGCGAAGTGAACCTCATCGATATAGGCCCTCTCGAGTGACGATTCGAGTGCTTTCGCACACTTCTTGCAACGGTTTGGCCCGAGAGCCGACTTCTGGCACTCGAAGTCGCAGTGAGAACACTGGCCCTTCGAGAGTCTTGTGCCACAGGCACAACGGCCTGGCTTGTTAGCCAGTAGATCTTTGTTCTTTTTAAACATGTATCGCCGCCTTCTTCTTTTGGAAATGTTGCAGGTTGATAGTCAACAAAGAAATCGGGAAGTGTATTCCCGAAACTCAGCTGAATTTTCTAGGCGTTATGAATCCGTGATTCGGTTCATGAGATTCCTCCGTTCAGTTGACTACCGATTTGGTTGCCCATATTTTTTCAACCATTCGCACCTTTCCGGGAGGCCCGGAGGTTGCCACGACCTTTTATTGATCGCTATCGGGGGCATGGTTGCCGATCCGATTCCTATAGCGGTATAGATAGTAACGCGAACTACCGACATTTATTACGCCAACGCAGAAAATTTTTTGCCCACACTTAATGCGGATTTCTTTGGATCATTTTCTGTTCCCAAAGTCTGGGAACTGATAATCAGAGCTCTTCGTTGCTATCGAAGTCGAGCTGCGACGAATCCATGTTGAGCTCGTAAAGGCGCGCAGGCTTGCCGCGCTTGGTGTTGTCAACCTTCATGGTTTGACGAAGCAGTGGCATCTCCGATTGCAACATCGAACGTCTGAACTGGTCGGCCTGTGACTTTTCGCCGCGGGCGACATCCCTAAAGTTTTGAAGATCGCTTATGCGAAACTCGCGGCCGAATGGAAGCATGCCGAGAAAGCGGAACGGGTCGAGACGTCCGGTGAAGGCGTGGCGAAGTTTGCGCCAACCGTAGAAAACCATGTCGTCATGGTCGTGACCCAGAATTGCTGGCTTGCCCATGTCGAAGTTGGTTCGGCGTTCGTGACCACGCTGTTGGTTTGGTGCTAGTCGGTGCCCGAAGCGCGAGACACCATCGAAGTCTTCGAGCCCGTTGTGCTGCTGCTCCCAGGTGTCTATGAATTCTGTTGAGGTGACGAGCTCGAGACCGACCTGGTAACGCCCACCAAGAACCAACCTGAGATCGTCAAAAGCAATAGCGCCCCAGTAGGGAATTGAGATCACACGGCTACCGACAGTGCGATCCGCCTTGTCGAAAATGTCGATTTGCCTGAGTTTCACGTTGGCTTTAACGCCCAAAACATCGCGAACCACACGGATGGCTGCCTCAAGCAAAGACTCGTTGCCGGTCACCAGGTCGCCTGGCAAGACACGGATTTCTTGGTCGCTTTCGGTGTCTCGCAGGGTCACCACGAACAGGCCGGTTCCAGTGTCAGTGGGTCCTGATAACTTTCCTGTACTGATGAGTGAATTGGCCCAAATTGAACGCGAGAGCTTCTCGGTCTCGACCAGCGTGAACAAGACAACGTTGACCGCTAGGTCTGGCTTGATTCGGTCGTTTTCGATCACTTGAGGCACCTTTCGGGTCGAGTTTATAAGAATTTCATCCAATACCGTAATGAAATGTCAGACCCTGCGTATACTCTTACATAATAACAGCGCAAATGAGCAAAACAAGAAAGGTTTCCGACATGAACGCAGATAACAAGAATTGGGCCGCAGACGTGGCCAGCAACACCCCGCTCGATCAGCTGCTCAGCCAGCTTGCTCAGTCACGCCCGGCAGCCACCAAGGTGCTTGTCAGCACCTTGCCGAAGATTCACGTCGGTCGCGGCTACAAGGTCGCAAACCTCGAGTGGTTTCCGGTCTGGACAGACGCCCCGCTAAAGGACCGCACCTACGTCACAACCTTTGACGCACAGAAGGTCAAGGTCGCCGAGCAGGCCCAGGCAAACGTGGGTGGGCTTCAGATCGAGAACACCACCCAAGAGCCGGTGCTGCTATTCGAAGGCACCCTTCTCGAAGGTGGCTGGCAGCACCGCGCGCTAACCAAAACCGTTTTGGTGCCAGCGTCATCCGTGATTTCGCTACCAGTCGTCTGCGTCGAGGCGGGTCGCTGGGGCGGCGCGTCACACCAGGTCATCGGCAAGAAGGTTGCCAGCGCCGGAATTCGTGCGGGGCTTCGCGGTCTTCGCAAAGAAGGCCAGTTCGTCGCGCAGAGCTCCGCCGACCAGAGCGACGTGTGGAACAAGGTTGAGCGTTTGGCTCAAGAGTCAAACACACACAAGCCGTCGCAGTCTTTCGTCGAGATGCGCAACGACCTTGATGTTCGCATGCAGCTCGATCCGATTGTTGCGCTCGCCGGGCAGCGTGGAGTTGTGATTGCAATTGGTGGCCACCCAGTGGCGCTCGAATTGTTCGATCACCCAGACACTCTTGCCGAGCGTCTCGAGTCGATTGTTCAGGGATACATCGCAGAGTCAATGCTTCGCGACTTCGTGGCGACACCAAGCTCACGCGTTCGCACCTTTGTCGATCGCACCGAGCGTCAAGAGCTATCAGAAGAGGTCGATGCAAATCGCAAGCGCACAACTTCTAACGCACACGTCGCTTCAGAAGCGTTGTTTGAGTCAGACGCGCTACTGCACCTCTCGACACTAAACGTGAAGCACGAGTTGGTGTTAGCCGCATAACAGCGAAGCCGACGAGGCGTGCTGGGTCTGCAAGCCGCAGACCATCGAACTACAACAAATTGAATTTCCGAATCTAAACAGAAGGATGTGATTGTCAATGCAAGTTGACTTCCGTTTTGAGCACCACCTGGTGAAGGCCAACACCACAACTCCAATCGGCCTAATGATCGAGTGCACCGCTCCGGCCGCACCGGTTGTTGCAAGCACTACCGTTCGCGCATCGCAGGGAGTGGTCTTTGTAATCGACCGCTCCGGGTCAATGGGCAGCGGCCGCCTCGAGTTGGTCAAGCAGACCATTCTCGAACTACTGTCGCGCCTAAACCGCAACGACTTCTTGTCTGTCGTCAGCTTTGACGACACACCAGTTGTTGAAGTTGAGATGAAGCGCGTCTCTGACCACGACATGGCAGATGTGCGCCGTCGCATCGGCGACATGCGTCCGGGTGGCAGCACCAACCTAGAAATGGGTTACCGCAAGGGAATCGAGCAGGCAGCACTTGCTGGCGTCGAGACCAAGATTGTGCTGCTGTCAGACGGCCAGGCAAACGCCGGGGTTGTTGACCCAGTGCTTCTCGGTCAGTTGGCAGCACGGGTAACCGAGCACATGATCACCACCTCGACCATCGGCATCGGCACTGGCTATGACGAGCGCATCCTTGATGCTCTTGCCGTGGCAAGCACCGGAAACCACTTCGCCGCAATCAACTTGGGCGAAGCCGTTGATGGTCTAACCGCCGAGTTCGACGACCTGTTGAACAAGACGGTCACCAACATCAAGGTGACAGTTGAGTTGTCGCCACGCTTTGGTGGCGCCGGTTCAAGCATTCGCAAGACTCAGTACCTGCGCGCTTTCACCGCACAGGGTGGTCTCGCAAAAGCTGAGCTAGGCGACATGTGCTCGCAAGAAGAGAAGAACTTCGTGTTCGACCTCAACTTGGGTGCCGTCGATTTCACCAATGGCGCTTCAGAGCAGGCAGCGAAGATCAGCATCGAGTGGCTAGACCTGGCAACCAACCAGTTGCGCAGTCTCCAGACCGAGTTGAACGTATCCGTGGTGAAAGCCGAAGACTACGTTGAGCCAGCTCGAGACGAAGATGTGCTTGCCGAACTTGCAACGATTCGTTTGCAGGGGCAGAAGGAGCTTGCAATTCAGCTCATGCGCGAAGGTCGTGTTGCCGAGGCGCAAGCGTTGATGGCTCAGCTAGGCATGGAGTATGAGCGCATGCTTGACGAATTCGTTGGCATGAGCTCGCGATCGCGTTCTCGCATGCACAGCGAAATGTCTGAGAGCATGGCGTATTCAATGTTGCGCGATGACGAGTTCATCAAGCGCAGCACTGAGAGCATCAACCGCAAGCGCTCGAACAAGCCAGACCCTCGCAAAAAGGGTGATGTCTAATGTGGGTTTTCACAGAGACCGGGTTTGTTAGTGCCGTTCGAAAAGACAGCACGCCTGATGTGATCACCGTTCGCGCGCGTGATCGCAAATCACTCGAATCTCTAGCTGAGCTCGCTCAGGTTGAGATCGCGAAGTCGCCAAATGGTGACTACCCGTACCGATTGTTTGTTGCCACCGAGGTCTGGGCCGAATGGCTCAGCCTCGTGGCGATGAACATCGACTACGACAATTTCAAAAGCCACGTGGCTCAAACTCGTGGTTATGACTATGCCCACGATCTCTCGAGGGTTTGGTCAGTAATGCTAGATACAGAGGATGAAGATGCAAGACCGCACTAACAAACTGCCCCTATGGGTTGAGTACGGCGAAATCTATCTCGACTGGTTGTTGGGTGCGGGCGATGGCTCGCACCCAACTAAGCCAATCCGAGCCAAGAACGCCGTCGCAAAGCTCGTCGAAAGACTAAAGGGCTCGATCGTGGTTCACGACCCGGCTCTAGACGCCGACGTCGAGGCCGACAAAATCGAGCTGGCTAAGGTTCACGGCGAGGCGCACATCCATGGGGCAGTCAACAACTATGTCGACAGCCTTTGGGGTGGGCCTAGCGAGTCGATGTCTCGGGCTGGCCTTGCCATGTTTCGCGGCACCGTTCGCGCTGTTCGTGCGCTCTTGGCCGGCAAGGCTCGCGTGGCCTTCAACCCGCAGGGGGCGAAGCACCACGCAATGCGCGATCACTCAAGCGGTTTCTGCCTGTTCAACGACATGGCCTGGGCCGCCGAAGAATTCAAGGCTGCCGGCCTAAAGCCGCTCTACCTCGACTGGGATATTCACGCGGGCGACGGCGTTTACGAGCTTCTTCGTGAGACCGACACCCCCACGCTGAGCATCCACAACGGGTCGGCTTTTCCATGGAACCCGAACATGCAAGACCGCGCTCGCAGTTCAGAGCGCCACGAAATGCACCGGCTAGACGAGCACGCCTACAACTGGAACGTGCTCGACGACGATGGCGATGAGGGTTTCAAGTGGGCAATCGACGAGGCTGCCAAGGTGATCGATGGCTACGCGCCGAACGTCATTTTGCTTGCCGCCGGAGCCGATGGGCACGAAGGCCAAAATGACCTGGGCATCAGAAACCAGTACACCTACGCCGGCTTCGAGTATGCGGCCGATGTAGTGGCCGAACTTGCCGAAAAGTACAACGCAATTGTGCTGATTGGCGGAGCGGGCGGTTACCAGGCGAAAGAGCACACCCCAGAAATTTGGTCCAGAGTGGTCGAGCGCATCTATACCCGCCTATCTGCCTAAATGTCAGAGGGTGGCACTATGTTGACCAGTGAAAGGAGAGCAAATGTTGTTTTTGACCGAGAGCGACTTCATCGACGTCGTTAAAGAAGAGCAGTTCGACGATGTCGTTACTGTCAGCGCCAGCTCACCTCTGGCGTTGGCCAAGTTCAAGCACCACAGCGAGAACGAAATCGTTGTGAACACCGACAACTTTGCTTTTCCTTTCGCTGTTTATGTCACCCGTGAATCGGCTGCACACCTGCTCAAGTGCAGCCGAGTCTATTCAGCCGAGACAGTGGCCAACTTCTCACCAGAACCCGTGGCCTACTGCTTCCGCGGTTACGATTCTGAGACAGAAGATCCAACCTGGGGTTACTGCTGGCCAGATGATGTTGAACACATCAGGTTCGGAATCGTGGGTGTCAAAGACATGAACTTTTATCCACTGTTTGAGGTTCCGGCAGAGCTGCAGGAATCACTCAACGAGAGAGGTTAGTTAGAGATGGCTAAGAAGAAACCTTACGTGCAGTACCAAGAAGAAGTTTTCGAAATCTCCCGTTCAAAGATCGAGAACTTCGTGCAGTGCCCGCGCTGCTTCGTTCTCGACCGACGACACAAGGTCACTGTGCCAAGTGGGCCATCTTTCACAATCAACAGCGCGGTCGACTCGCTGTTGAAAAAAGAATTCGATGTGCATCGTGCCGCCGGAACGGTTCATCCCGTTCTTCAGCAACTTGGTGTCGATCTCGTGCCATTCAAAGACCCGAAGATTGACGAGTGGCGCGAAAACTTCAAAGGTGTTCGCTATTTGCACGAACC
>JBEAWS010000034.1:0-3635 GCA_041160185.1 Actinomycetota bacterium | reverse complement strand
GCGACATGTTCAAAACTTCGGGAACAACGCCCTGGCCCGCGAAAGCGGCGTCACCGTGAATCAAGATCGGTAGCACCGGGTAGGTGTTGTCGTAGATGCTGCCGTTGCGATCGAGCTTGGCGCGAACGATTCCTTCGAGAACGGGGTTTACGGCTTCGAGGTGAGATGGGTTTGCGGCAAGCGAAACCTTGACCTGCTTGCCCTCGAGGCTTGAGTAAACACCCTCGGTGCCGAGGTGATACTTAACGTCACCCGAACCCTGAACGGTCGTGGTGTCATAGTTGCCTTCGAACTCGCGGAACACCTGACCATAGGTTTTGCCTGCGATGTTGGTGAGCACGTTAAGGCGACCACGGTGGGCCATTCCAATTGCGACTTCTTCGAGACCCGCGTTTGCAGCGCTCTGCAAAATCTCGTCAAGCGCGGTGATGGTTGATTCGCCACCCTCGAGCGAGAAGCGCTTCTGACCGACGAACTTGGTCTGCAAGAAAGTTTCGAAAGCCTCAGACTCGTTCAGCTTCTCGAGAATGCGAAACTGCTCTTCTTTCGTGAGCTTGGCATAGGGGCGCTCGAGCTTCTCTTGAAACCATGCTCGCTGAGCCGGGTCTTGAATGTGCATGTACTCGACACCCACGGTGCGGCAGTAGCTGTCGCGCAGAATCTTGTAGATGTCTCTGAAGGCCATCTTCGACTTGCCGCCAAAACCACCGGTTTTGAAGGTTCGGTCGAGATCCCAGAGACTCAATCCGTGGTTAAGAATGTCTAGGTCTGGGTGCGAGCGCTGCTGGTATTCGAGCGGGTCGATGTCGGCCATCAGGTGACCGCGCACGCGGTAGGCGTTGATCATCTCTTGGATGCGCGCAGCCTTGCTGCGCTCGTCGGCGTCATCTTGATCGAAGTCGTGAACCCAGCGCACCGGCTCGTAAGGAATGCGAAGGTCGGCAAACATCTCGTCGTAGAAGCCGCGCTCGCCGAGCAGCAGCCCGTTGACAATCTTCAAGAACTCGCCAGAGCCAGCACCCTGAATTACGCGGTGGTCATAGGTAGACGTAAGTGTGATGGTCTTGCCGACGCCCTGCTTCGCAAGGGCTTGCTCGCTCATGCCCTGAAACTCAGCAGGGTAGTCGAGCGCCCCGGCACCGATGATGCAACCGGCACCCTTCATTAGGCGCGGCACCGAGTGTACGGTTCCGATGCCACCGGGGTTGGTTAGCGAAATTGTTGAACCGGCAAAGTCGTCTGCGCCAAGTTTGTTGTCGCGTGCACGCTTTACGAGGTCTTCGTAGGCAACCAGGTATTCGGCGAAATTCAACTTTTGTGCGCGCTTTATGTTCGGCACCAAAAGCGCACGAGTGCCATCTGGTTTCGGAATGTCGATTGCCAAACCAAAGTTAATGTTGGCTGGGGTAACGGCTGCCGGCTTGCCATCAATCACGTCGTAGTAAACGTTTTGCGATGGAAACTCTTTTAACGCACGGATAATCGCGTAGCCGATGATGTGGGTAAACGAAACCTTGCCGCCGCGGGTGCGCGAGAGGTGCGAGTTAATCACGATGCGGTTGTCGATCATGAGCTTCGCCGGAATCGTGCGAACGCTGGTTGCGGTTGGAACCTCGAGCGAGGCATCCATGTTGGTGGCTAACGCCTTGCCCATGCCCTTTAAGAAATCAACGCGGTCTTCGGTTGCCTCTTCGGTCTCGGTGATGATGTTGATCGCCGAGGTTGCTGGCGCTTGCGCCGGAATCGGCTGTGGCTTTGCCTCAACTCGGGTGGTCTTCGCAACCAGCGGTGCTTCGCCAACTGGTGCGGGGTTGGCGGCCGGTGCCGGCGCAGGCGAAGCAGTTACCGGTGCGGTTGGCACTGGAGCAGTGGGGGCGGCCGAGGTTGCGTGGGTGGTTTCGGTCGGCTTGTAGTGCTCGAGAATTGGCCACCAAGAGCGGTCTACGGCGTCTGGGTTCTCTTTGTACTTGGCATACATCTCATCGACTAACCAGTCGTTTGCCCCGAAAGTGTTGTCTTCGCCCGAATTCGTGCCTGACAAAAGAACCGCCTTTTCGCTTGTCTTTACAAAACCTAGACAAGCCTACCCGCTCAAAAAGGCCACCTGTATGCTTGATTTCATGGATGCGCCGCTGATGTTGGCCCTATCTGTGGTCTTAACCATAGGTACGGGCCTTTTTGTAGCAGGAGAGTTTTCTCTTGTAAATCTCGAAAGATCTGACCTTGAGGCCCGACGCGAGCGCGGTGAAAAAGGCCTGAACAGAACCATCCGGGCACTGACCAGAACGGCAACTCACCTTTCGAGTGCTCAGCTGGGAATCACGCTCACAACTCTTATGACCGGCTTCTTGGCCGAGCCTGCTCTCTCAGAACTGCTCTCACCGACCTTGCTTGACCTCGGGGTTAGCGAAGACCTCATTGGCCCGGTCTCATTCGCAATCTCGCTGGTCTTGGCCACGCTATTTGCCACCCTGGTTGGCGAACTGATTCCGAAGAACATGGCGCTCAGCATTCCGCTGCAAACCAGCAAGGTTGTTGTCGGCTTTCAATTGGCTTTCAGTTGGGTTTTCTTCTGGTTGGTGAGATTCCTCAACAACACCGGTAACCGCGTGGTGCGCGCATTTGGCATCGAACCAAAAGAAGAGCTCTCATCGAGCAGAACAGCCGAAGAACTCTCTTCGCTGGTGAAGCGTGCAGCGACACTTGGTTCGCTCGATTCGCACACTGCAACTTTGCTAACCAAAACACTGGCTTTGAGTCAGCTAACTGCTGCCGACATCATGACGCCTAGAACTCGAGTGTCGATTGTTTCGGTTGACTCGACTGTTGCAGAGTTAGTCGCGCTCTCAATCAAGACCGGTCACTCAAGATTTCCCGTGGTCGAGGGCTCGAGCGACGACGTAATTGCAATCGCGCACGTCAAGCAAGCCGCATCGATTCCGCGTGAAAAGCGATCTGGCGTAAAGGTAAGCGCCATCATGGTTGACGCAATTCGTGTTCCAGAGACAATGCCGCTTGAGAAGCTAATGGTTGAACTGCGCGCCAAGGGTTTGCAGATGGCGATTGTTGCCGACGAGTATGGCGGCACCGCTGGCATCGCTACACTCGAAGACCTGATTGAAGAGCTCGTTGGCGAGCTTGGCGATGAGCACGATCGTGCCAAGCCAGGTGTTACTCGCGGAGCAAACTCGAGCGTTCTGTTTCCGGGCATGATTCGCCCAGACGAGCTGCTCGAGATGGCAATCAAGGTGCCGGCAGATGGCGCTTACGAAACCGTTGCGGGCTACATCATGGCGCAACTTGGGCGAATGCCAACTGTTGGCGATGAGGTTGAGATCGAGGGTGGCGTGCTTCGCGTCGAGCGCATGGATGGCCGCCGCGTTGATCGCGTGCGCTTCAAGCCCGAATCGATCATCTCTGGCGAAACCGAGGTGAAGAATGTCTGATTCATGGATGGGTCTCATCTGGTTCGCCGTTCTTCTAGCCGCTAATGCGTTCTTCGTTGGGGCCGAGTTTGCCGTGCTTTCTGCCCGTCGCGCCCAGATTGAACCTCGCGCCGAAGCCGGCAGCCGCCCGGCAAAGATCACGCTCAAGGCCATGGAGAACGTCTCGCTCATGCTGGCAACCGCTCAGCT
>JBEAWS010000033.1:0-3366 GCA_041160185.1 Actinomycetota bacterium | reverse complement strand
GATGCTCATCGAACCGTGGGATGGCCCCGCAGCGGTCATCTTCACGGATGGCTCGCTCGTTGGCGCGACGTTGGATCGCAACGGATTGAGACCAGGTCGTTTTGTTATAACCGACGACGGACTAGTCGTTTTGGCCTCGGAGATCGGCGTTGCCGACATTGAACCGAGCAAAATCGTTCGCAAAGGACGATTGCAACCAGGAAAGATGTTCCTGGTCGACACTGCCAGTGGTCGATTAATCGGAGATGACGAGATAAAGGCAGAGATTTCTGCGCTTGAACCTTGGGGCGAGTGGCTAGAGCAAAACCGGATCAAACTAGCCGACCTACCAGAGCGCGAACACGTGTCGCACACCGCATCGTCGGTGAACCGACGCCAACGCACCTTTGGCTACACCGAAGAAGAACTCAGGGTACTCATCGCTCCGATGGCGCGCACCGGCACGGAACCGCTCGGCGCGATGGGCAGCGACACACCAATCGCGGCCATCAGCGACCGACCGAGACTTCTTTTCGACTACTTCGTGCAGCAGTTTGCCCAGGTGACTAACCCGCCTCTCGACTCGATTAGAGAGGAAGTCGTTACATCGCTTAGCACTGGCATCGGCCCCGAAAGAAACCTGCTTGCGGCCACGCCTCAGCACGCAAAACAGATTTCGATCGGCTTTCCTGTTCTCAGCAACGATGAGCTCGCCAAAATCAAGCACATAGCTCGGGTCGAAGGCGTCGGCCACTCAAAGACTGTCTCAGGCCTTTACCGCGCAGATCAGGGATGGGAAGCTCTCGCCGACCGAATTCGCGAGCTATTCGACGAGGTTGACGAAGCGATTGCCGAGGGCGCTGAATATCTCATTCTCAGCGATCGCGACAGCAACCGAGAGCTCGCGCCGATTCCTTCGCTGCTTCTAACCTCCTCAATTCATCACCACCTAATTCGCTCGGGCAACAGAACTCGAGTCGGCTTGGTAGTCGAAGCCGGTGACGTTCGAGAAGTTCACCACGTCGCCGCTCTCATCGGATACGGCGCAGCTGCGGTTAACCCGTACTTGGCAATGGAGTCTGCGGAGCAGATGGTGCGAACCGAGCAGCTGGTCGGAGTTACTTTCGAGCAGGCGTCGAAGAATTTGATTTACGGACTTGGCAAAGGTGTGCTCAAAATCATGTCGAAGATGGGTATCTCGACTGTGTCTTCATACTCGGGGGCACAGGTATTCGAGGCGATTGGCCTCAGCCAAGAGTTCATCGACACTTACTTCACCGGCACGACAAGCCAACTCGGGGGCATCGGCATAGAGGTTATTCACGAAGAGATCCTCTCGAGACATTCGAGCGCTTATCCGGTTGACATCGCTACCAACCCTCACGAGTCACTCGACACAGGTGGCGAGTATCAGTGGCGACGTCAAGGTCCGCCGCACTTGTTTAACCCAGAGACTGTTTTCAAACTGCAGCACGCAACCAAAAGCAAACGCTTTGACATTTTCAGACAGTACACCAAAGCGATCGACGACCAAGCCGAAAACTTGATGACCATCCGTGGTCTGTTTAGTCTTCGCGAAGGCCTGCGACCACCGGTTGCTCTAGACGAGGTTGAACCAATTTCAGAAATCGTGAAGCGGTTCTCAACCGGAGCTATGTCTTACGGCTCAATCTCGCCCGAGGCACACGAGACACTAGCCATCGCGATGAATCAGCTGGGAGCAAAGTCGAACACCGGCGAGGGTGGCGAAGATGTTGAGCGTCTGCTCGATAAGTCACGCCGCAGCGCAATCAAGCAGGTTGCCTCTGGTCGCTTCGGTGTGACCAGCATGTACCTAACTCACGCCGACGACATTCAGATCAAAATGGCTCAGGGCGCCAAGCCGGGAGAGGGCGGGCAACTTCCGCCGAACAAGGTCTATCCGTGGATTGCTCGGGTGAGAAACTCGACACCGGGCGTTGGTCTAATCTCGCCGCCGCCCCATCACGACATCTATTCGATTGAAGATTTGAAGCAGCTGATTTTCGACCTGAAGCGGGCAAACCGCGAAGCCAGGGTTCATGTGAAGCTCGTCTCGCAAGTGGGCATCGGCACAGTAGCGGCCGGTGTTGCGAAGGCAAAAGCCGATGTGATCTTGGTTTCAGGTCACGACGGTGGCACCGGCGCATCGCCGCTGAACTCGCTTAAGCACGCTGGCACTCCTTGGGAGCTCGGTCTTGCTGAAACTCAGCAGACGCTGATGGCGAACAATCTTCGCGACCGCGTCTCGGTTCAAGTTGACGGACAAATGAAGACCGGCCGAGATGTTGTCATAGCTGCGTTGCTCGGTGCCGAAGAATTTGGTTTCGCGACTGCGCCGCTCGTCGTCCAGGGATGCATCTTGATGCGCGTCTGCCACCTAGATACCTGCCCGGTTGGTGTCGCAACTCAGAACCCAGTGCTTCGCGAACGCTTCACCGGCAAGCCCGAGTTCGTTGTTAACTTCTTCGAGTTTTTAGCCGAGGAAGTTCGCGAGTACCTAGCCAAGCTGGGCTTCAAGAGTCTCGACGAGGCTATCGGCCACAGCGAGTTCATTGACGTCAACCGCGCCATGAGTCACTGGAAGGCCGACGGGCTAGACCTGAGCCCAATCCTTGCTGCACCCGCGGTGCCGGTGAACGCGTCGAGGCGCAAATCAACCCAGCAGAATCACGAGCTTGAAAAACACTTTGATCACAAACTGCTCGAATTGTTCAAAGACTCACTCGAGACTGCGACTCCTGCGAACGTCTCGCTGAAGATTTCCAACGTCGATCAAGCCGTTGGCACGATGCTCGGCAACGAGGTGACAAAGCGCTACGGAGAGTTTGGCTTGCCAGAATCTACCCTGCAGGTTCAACTCACCGGTTCTGCCGGTCAATCGTTTGGAGCGTTCATTCCGCGCGGGGTTTCGCTACTGCTCGAAGGCGACAGCAACGATTACGTAGGTAAGGGTCTTTCGGGTGGAACCATCGTGATCAGACCTAACCGAGCAAGTATCTTTGCGGCCGAAGACAACATAATCGCGGGCAATGTCATCGGTTACGGTGCGACCAGCGGCCGAATGCACATCCGTGGAGTTGTCGGCGAGAGATTTATGGTGCGCAACAGCGGTGCCATGGCCGTGGTTGAGGGAGTTGGCGACCACGCTCTCGAGTACATGACTGGTGGCTGCGTGGCAATTCTCGGTGCAACCGGTCGCAACCTGGCTGCAGGCATGTCTGGCGGAGTCGCCTACATTTACCGCCTGCGCGCCGACCGCATCAACCGAGAAGCGCTCGAGAATAACGACGTTAGTGTTGCGCCACTCGACAGCGGCGATGCCGAAACTTTGAAGCAGATGTTGCTAGCCCACGTACAACTGACCGA
>JBEAWS010000109.1:0-4134 GCA_041160185.1 Actinomycetota bacterium | reverse complement strand
ACGCCGTTGTGTGCCAGAGACACCAAGCCAGGAGTCGGAATCGAAGAGCCACCGCCGATTAGTGAAACTGCTGATGCCGAGTGGTGCGGGGCTTCAAACGGAGGGCGGCTGATCAGGCTCGAGCCGATTAGTCCGCGGTTTTTGGCTATCGAGTGCACTGCAGTGGTCTCAACAGATTGCTCGAGAGACAGATCAGGCAACAGGTTGGCGAAGCGCTCAGCCATCATGGTTTTACCAACACCTGGTGAACCAATCATCAGCAAGTGGTGCCCTCCCGCTGCAGCAACCACCAAACTCTCAACCGCAGAGTCTTGGCCGATGATGTCAGAAATGTCTTGTTGGTCAGTTTCAGGCAAGTGGGCGTCGGCGCTTTCGACAACCAGAGCATCAGCTTCTTCGATTGGCACGCCGTGCAGTTTGACCACCTGACGAAGGTTGTTTACTGGCAGAACTTCAATTGCGTTAACCACTTTGGCCTCAGCGTAATTTGCCGCCGGAACAACCACTGTCCTAAAGCCTGCGCCTCGAGCCGCAATCACAGCGGGCAGCACACCGTTTACGGGTCGCACTGCCCCGTCGAGTGCAAGTTCACCAATGTGAACCCATTCGCTCAAATGGGATTTTGGGAAAGGTTTGTTTGCAGCAAGCACGGCGACCGCGATTGCCAAGTCAAAGCTTGAACCGAACTTTGGCACCGCAGCAGGAGACAGGTTCACGGTGATCTTTCGTTGAGAAAGAGCGAGACCCGAATTTGTTATGGCTGCACGCACTCGTGCAGAAGCCTCAGAAAGAGAGGCATCCGGCAGGCCAACCAATACAAATCCCGGCAGATTACTCGAGATGTCTGCCTCTACTTCGACCACTGTTCCGGTTAGGCCCACCAAACTAATCGCATTGCTTTTTGCCAATGGCATCAAAAAACCTGCTTGAGATGTTCAATGTGAACTTTGCCGCCGAGAATTAAGACGCTAACGGCATCGAGTCGAACTTTTGTTGGAGCGAGTTGTTGGCCCTGGCACCACTGGGCAACGAGACGGCGCATGGTTTGCACCTTTTTTGTAGTGATTGCCTCAAACGGGTGCCCGTAGCCACGCCTGGTTCGGGTCTTTACCTCTGCAAAAACTAGGCATTCGCGATCTTGCGCAATTATGTCGATCTCACCGGCAGCACCTCGCCAGTTTCGGTCGATGATCTGATAGCCGATTCGCTCAAAAAACTGCGCGGCTCGATCTTCGCCATACTTACCGATGTTCTGATTTGGATTCACAGAGAAATCGTGGCGCACTTAGCTGGTGCGTGAATCTCACGTTGCAAATCTGTGGAGAAGTTTTTGGTAGTGAAGTTGTGAACTACTCGCCTACAGCGAATTCCTTTGGCAATTCGTAGGCCTTGCCGCTTAGCTCTTCGACGTTGACATCCTTGAAGGTCAGCACGCGAACGGTCTTCACGAAGCGGTCGGTGCGGTAGATGTCCCAGACCCAAACGTCTTGCATGTTTAGCTCAAAGTAGAAGTCGGTTGCGGTGTCGACTCGGTTTAGCGAAACCTCATTGGCGAGGTAAAAACGTCGCTCGGTCTCAATTACAAATTTGAAAGTACCCACGACATCGCGGTACTCACGGTAGAGGGCCAGCTCGGCGTCTCTGTCGTAGTCTTCGATCTCGTTCTCATCCATGCTCAAATATTAGGCCTCTTTGCCGACAGCATCTGACCCGCCTGCCAGAATGCGGGTGAGCCAGGTTTTACGGTGCTCGACGCTCGGCCCGAACTCACGGATGGCCGCCATGTGCCCGGCGCTGGCATAACCCTTGTGGCCCTGCAAGCCATAGGCGGGCAGAGACTCGGCCAACTCAATCATCAGCCGATCGCGGGTAACCTTCGCGAGCACCGAAGCCGCGGCCACGCTGGCGCAGTCGCGATCGGCCTTGGCTTGAACGTGAACGGCAAACGGAGCGCGGGCCAGCCAGTTGTGTGTGCCATCGAGAATGGCGATGGCGCCGCTGAGGTCGAGGTTGAGTTGGTCTACTGCTCGCTTGGCCGAAACCTCGAGGCTCCAGACAATTCCGTAGTCGTCGATTTCTTGGGCACTGGCCATGCCGACCGCCCAGTTCGAAGCCCAGATAGCTGTCGGCTCGAAGATCTCTTCGCGAGCCTTCTCGCTGAGCAATTTGCTATCGCGCAGCTTGGCCGGCCAGGCCTCTGCGAGTTTCTCGATGTTGATTGCGACTACTCCGACGGCCACCGGCCCGGCTACCGCTCCGCGGCCAACCTCGTCGACCCCGAGAACATACTTAGCCCCCGAGTCGAAGAGCGTCTGCTCGAGGCTAAGGCTTGGGAACGTCTTTGAAGACATTTGGATAGTTATCTAGCCACTGCCAGTTTGCGAAAGGCCACGAGACCACAAAGGCACGACCGACCACGTGTTTCTTTTCGACGAAGCCCTTGCTCGGCAGGTCTTGGTGATAGCGAGAGTCTTCGCTGCCGCTGCGGTTATCGCCCATAACCCAGAACGCGTCTTTCGGCACCATAACGTCGAAGTCGAGAACGCTTGGCTCAACGCCCTCAGGAAGATATGGCTCGGTAATAGGCACGCCATTGATGGTGAGTTTCTTGTCGGCGTCGCAGCAAATCACACGGTCGCCACCCACGCCGATAACGCGCTTCACCAGGTGCTGGGTCGAGTCGGGAGCGACGAAGCCGAAAGCCGAGAGAAACCACTCACCTGTTGCTTCGAAGAAGTTCTGCTCGGGCTTGATAACGGTGCCAAGCCAATTGCCAGGGTCTCTGAACACGATTACGTCACCGCGCTCAACCGAGACAACCTCGGGAACCAGTTCGTTCACAATGATTCGATCTTGAATCTGCAGCGTCTCGAGCATCGATCCGCTCGGAATGAAGAACGAGCGAATCAGGAAGGTTTTAACCAACAGCGAAAGAACTAGCGCGGTGGCAACGATGACGAGCAGATCGATGAAGAACGATACGAAAACATTCTTCTTTAGGCGACGCCACTTTTCACGCGCAGTGCGCTTAGGCGTGGTTGGTGAAGTAGTGTCTTGCGGGCTTTGCCCGAGATGAGCCATAGAAGAAGGTTAAGTCGAAAACTATGCGTTGTCGCGCTTTTCGCGAATCTTTGCCTTCTTGCCGCGAAGGTCGCGCAAGTAGTAAAGCTTCGCGCGGCGAACATCGCCACGGCTAACAAGTTCAATCTTGTCGATTACTGGTGAGTGAACCGGGAAGGTTCTCTCTACGCCAACCTGAAAGCTAACCTTGCGAACTGTGAAGGTCTCGCGAATGCTCTCGCCTGAACGACGAATAACAACGCCCTGGAAAACCTGAACACGGCTGCGGTTACCTTCGATGATGTTTACGTGAACCTTGACGTTGTCACCAACGCGAAACGCTGGGATGTCAGACTTCAGGCTTGCTGCGTCTACTGAGTCAAGAATGTGCATTTTGAATCCATCTCTGTCACTGCGCGCAGGTCAACAACGGGTTAGTTTATGTTTCGGTTTTTGCCAGGCTCCCCTGCGGCAGAGCACCTTGCGGTTGGCAACCTGCCTAGTTTGCCACAGTTTGGGCTATTCGCCAAGCAGATCTGGGCGAACGGCCTTGGTTCTCTCGATTTGCTGGTCTTTGCGCCACTTGGCAATGGCCGCATGGTTGCCGCTGGTGAGCACCTCAGGCACATCTAGCCCGCGCCAACTGGCCGGTTTCGTGTAACTCGGGTATTCGAGCAGCCCATCCGTGTGGCTCTCTTCAATCAGGCTTTCAGCGTTGCCAATCACCCCAGGGATGAGTCGGGCGATTGCCTCAACCATCACGATGGCTGCAACCTCACCCCCGTTGAGCACGTAATCGCCAATCGAGACCATGCGCACGTTGGCTCGGGTTCGGGCATACTCGACTACGCGCTGATCGATGCCCTCGTAGCGACCGCAGGCAAAGATGATTCGCTTCACATCTGCGAGCTCGTGCGCCATCGACTGCTTAAAAACTTCGCCAGCCGGTGACGTGAAGATCACGACGGTGTCGTCGTGAAAGCCCTCTGCTCCGAGCAGACTGTCGAGCGCGTCTCCCCAGGGTTCAGGCTTCATGAGCATGCCCGCGCCACCACCGTATGGCGAGTCGTCTAC